>JAYUGZ010000998.1:0-6752 GCA_043767465.1 Cyanobacteriota bacterium | reverse complement strand
GTAGAAGAAAAGAAGAAATAAATAATATAGGTTCGCTCGTTCGGACTTTAGTCTGAACGATCGAACCGTACACAAAAAAACCTCACAGATGGAGGTTTTTTGATGATTGTTGCCGCTATTCGGACAGGTTAAAACATCCTGTCCCTGCATCATGCTCACAGCCATTTATACTCGATCATTAGCGGTAGTCGGTGCGAACTGCGGGGTCGCGATCGCCAGTTGTAGTTGTATAGCGGACATTTTCTTCGCGTTTGCGGGGCATTAAACCGAGCAAGCCCGACAAGCCGAGCAAACCCAACCATCCCCAGTCAAAATCGCGATCGCGATTAGTATCAGCACTGTAGACATCGGAGCGAGGAGTGGTGGTGGTCGTGGTTCTGCTGTTAGTACCCGGAGCTGTATTTGTCTGAGCTGAAGCAGGCAGATGAGCTGGTACAATGGCTAAACCAGCAGCGATAATACCTGCACCGATTGCTTTAGATAAGTCAGAACGTTTCATGATTCAAATGCTCTCTGCTTGCAAAAATCTTTAACTATCACCAATATATCGATCGGCTCTTAAAGCTGAATCCACCCATAGCAGTAAACATTCATCAATTCCACCTATTACTACAGATTGATCTCATATTTTTACCATGCCCACAAAATTAAACATTGCTCGCGCCAAGCCACTCCGGTACTAGGAATCGTGGGCCTCGTACTTCCTTCCCTGCTGAGGCACTCCGGGACTCTCGACCGCAGAGAATGTGTTGTTGACAAAAAAAGGTAAACTCAGATATTGCACAGACAACACTTAAAGCTCGATCGACGGAGATCAAAATAAATTGGGTATAGAGCTACGCAGCTACGTATTTCTAGACAACTTGCAGCCGCAGCACGCAGCATACATCGGCACCATCGCCGCCGGATTCTTGCCGCTGCCGGGGGATGCGTCGCTGTGGATAGAAATCTCGCCCGGTATCGAAATTAACCGAATTACCGATGTCGCCCTCAAATCCGCCTCCGTGCGCCCCGGAGTGCAGATAGTCGAGCGCTTGTACGGCTTGCTGGAAGTACACTCGAGCCAGCAGGGGGAAACCCGGGCCGCAGGCAAAGCAATTCTAGAATTCATCGGAGTCCGCAGAGAAGAATGTATCAAACCGCGGGTGATTTCCAGCCAAATTATTCGCAACATCGACCCGCACCAAACGCAATTAATCAACCGCACTAGGCGCGGACAGTTGCTGCTGGCGGGACAAACGCTTTACGTCTTAGAAGTAGAACCAGCGGCCTATGCAGCCCTGGCAGCCAATGAAGCAGAAAAAGGCGCATCGATTAACATCTTAGAAGTTCAGGCTGTCGGCAGTTTTGGGCGACTTTACCTCGGCGGCTCAGAACAAGATATTTTAGCAGGTTCCCGGGCAGCAATTGCGGCAGTGGAAAGCGTGACGGGCCGGGAAAATCCCGCAATTTTTGGTCGCAAGGAATAGCCTTCATTCAGTTGACAGTTGACCGCTCGACAGTTGACCGCTTGAGTGCGACCTCTAACTAAAAGGAAGAGGATTGGAGTAATGAATAGTTTTCTTTTAATTTCTCGCCTTTAAAGGAGAGGCTTTAAACCAATTATTTCTGGTTAAAGGAGATGCAATTATGGCAAACACACAGCATTTAGCACTGCTGAAAAAAGGGGCAGTTACTTGGATTGAATGGAGAAATCTCAACCCCAATCTGCAACCAGACCTCAGCGAAGCTAACCTCGCATCAGCAAATCTCAGAGGTGCGCATCTCGGGCGGTCTAACCTTTGTAAAATAGATTTGTTTAATGCTAAGTTAATTGCGGCAAACCTCGCCGAATCTAACCTGAGTTTAGCCAATCTTGCCGGAGCGCAACTGCTCGAAACTAATTTGATGAAAGCTAATTTAACTGGAGCAAACCTCCGAGCAGCCGACATCAGGGGAGCTGATTTGAGCGGTGCTAACTTAATTGGGGCGGATCTCACCGCTGCCAATCTCCAACAAGCAGATTTCAAAGATGCGAATTTAATCGGTGCGGTAATGTTTCGAGTTAATGCGATCGGCGCTCACTTCAATCATGCTAATCTCAGTCAAGCTAATCTCACTCAAGCGGAATTGATTGAAGCGCATTTTTACGCAGCTAATTTGTCTAAAGCTAACCTCGGCGAAGCTCACTTCACTGGCGCATATCTTTTTAGGGCAAATCTCGGTTTCGCGGAATTGAGCGCTGCCGATTTGCGGTGGTCAAACCTCGGCAAAGCTGACTTGAGGGGAGCGAATTTGACGGGGGCAAATCTCAGAGGAGCGAACTTGGCGGGCGCTAATCTCGGCGGTGCTTATTTGAAAGGAACAATCATGCCGGACGGCAGCATTGTTTCATCATAAGTTTGTACTGAGAACTTTTAGTTTTGAAAATTTTAGGATGACTAAAGTCCTGACTGTAAACCAATTTGAGCAGGTTTGTAGTGAGGACTGAAGTCCTCTGCGTGACTTTTAGTCGATCGGGATTAAAGTCCTGACTACAAACAATTTAGATCGCAAATCGGTAATTAATTTCTACCAGCCGGCGATACATTGTACAGTCCTCTCACCGAGCCTGGAGCTGTCTGTGGCTCTTGCTGCTGTCTTTGAGGTACAATCTGCTCTTGGACTCCGGCGGGAGTGGCAAAACAGCCGCTCGGTTGAGGTGCTATTTGGCAAGCTGGAGGCAAAGCCATGATTGAGGCATCAAAGGGATTGGTGGCATCCGGGACGCGGAGAATCGGATCGCTGGAAACTTGCCGCTGCATGACTCTTCGGTACATCCCGTTAACGCGGCTGGCATCCCGCTCCATTTCTTTTTCGGGAAAGGCAACAACGCCGCTGGGTGCACCGATGCCTAAATAGTCGCCCAGATAACCTTGCAAGCTGACGTTGTGGTAAAAGTCTCCTGAAGCTTCAAAGAATTGTCTATTGAAGTCGTCGCCGATGGGGTGAAATCGAGCTGGTTCTGCTTGGGCTGCGGTGACGGATGTCAGTACCGCAGATGTCACAGCCAGAATCAACGCACTGCTGAGGCTTTTTAACTTTTGACTCATATATTTCAGCTTCTAGATTAATTACGGTTCCAATATAAACTGATTATCGGCGGATTATTTGTGTTTTTTACAAGGTGTAAGTTATGGATGCTGCTGATTTAAAGGTGTCGCGCGATCGACTTTTGGATTTGTTGTGCGAGTTTGCCTATCGCGAGGGCGATTTTGTGCTGTCTTCGGGGCAGAAAAGTTCTTATTACATCAACTGCAAACCGGTGACATTGCACGCCCAAGGTGCTTTGGCGACGGGGCGCGTACTCCTCTCGATGCTCGCGGCTGAAGTGCAGGCTGTGGGGGGTTTGACGTTGGGTGCTGACCCGATTGTAACTGCTGTGAGTGTGGTTTCGGCTCTGGAAGGGCGATCGATTCCGGCGCTAATTGTCCGCAAAGAGACCAAGGGACACGGCACAATGGCGTATATTGAGGGCCCAATTTTGCCCTCTGGGACGAATGTGGCGGTGTTGGAAGATGTCGTAACAACGGGTAAGTCGGCGATGCAGGCGGTGGAAAGGTTGCGGGGAGCCGGTTATAAAGTCGATCGCGTGTTGTCTCTGATCGACAGGGAGCAAGGTGGGGCCGAGTTTTATCACTCTGTTGGATTGGAATTTGAGGCCGTTTTTACGATTAAGGATCTGCAACAGTGGATGGCTAATCGCTCGTAAGATTAAATTAACCGCGAAGGCGCGAAGAACGCGAAGGAAGAGAAAGAAGAAGATTCTCGTTACCAGGCTCTGCCTGGTAATGAATATCTAGAGGCTCTGCCTCGATCCAAAAACAGTATAATATCTGAGGTTTTACTGCCCGCTTAATCGCTATGCAAAAAATCCGTTTCATCGACTTATTCTCAGGAATAGGCGGCATGAGATTAGCCTTTGAATCTGCCGCTAGTTCCTTGAATATGGAAACAGAATGCGTATTAAGCAGCGAAATCAATCCCGACGCTCAATTAGTGTACCAGACAAATTTCTGCGACAAACCTTCAGGCGACATCCGACTAATTGACCAACTCCCAGAACATCAAATATTACTAGCTGGATTTCCTTGCCAATCCTTCTCCTACGCAGGTAAAAAAGCAGGGTTTGGAGATACCAGAGGCACGCTATTTTTCGAGATTGCGCGACTAATTGACACTTGCAAACCTCAAGCATTTATTTTTGAGAACGTGCGGGGACTTGTCTCCCACGACAGCGGACAAACCCTAGAAACTATCAGAGGCGAAATGAGCGATCGAGGTTATAGCTTCGATTACTTTGTACTCAATAGCTCTAACTTTAGCTTACCTCAGAACCGCGTCCGAGTTTACCTAGTAGGAATTTTAAATGCTTCGCCCCAATTTGGGTTAGTTTCCGACTTAGGGCCAAAAGATTCCCATTCCTGTAACCATCAACAGCTATTTTTATTTTCCCCTTTAAGTAAACCCGTCGCAGTTGCAGATATTTTGGAAGACAATCCCGATCCAAAATATGATTGCTCGCCAGAATTTGTCAACGCTTTGAAACAAATCGTCAAGAATGATTTAAATCGCTTGCACGGAATGCGGCTAATTGACTATCGCGGCGGCAATTCGATTCATTCTTGGGAACTAGGTTTGCGAGGCGAGTGTAGTTTAGACGAAATTGAGTTGATGAATCGTTTTATATTGAAAAGGCGAAATAAAGAATTTGGACATGACCAAGATGGTAAACTATTAACTAAAGAGCAAATCGCTACTTTTTTTGCTCATCCCAATCTCGATGAAATTCTGGATTTACTGGTGACAAAAAAGTATCTGCAACGGAATAATCAACTGTACAAACCTGTATCAGGTAACTTTTCCTTTGAAGTGTATAAGTTTCTTGATCCAGCTAAGATTTCTGTCACAGTTGTTGCTAGCGATGCCAATAGATTAGGAGTTTACCATAATCACCGAGTTCGCAGAATCACTCCCCGTGAAGCCGCCCGTTTACAAGGTTTTCCAGATAATTTTAGTCTGCATTCCAATGATGATAAAGCCTATCATCAAATGGGCAATAGCGTCAGTGTCAATGTAGTGACAACTGTTGCTCAAGAAGTTATCCAGAATGTCTTGTATTCTGCAAAACAAGTTAGTTGTCCCGTGAGTCCGCCAGGGGTTGAAACCCCTGTCTAATAGCTCAAGTCCTCTGAAGAGGACTAATGAGTTGAAAATTCTTCTCTTCAGTCCTCTTTTAGAGGACTTGAGCTTTGAGGCAGGGGTTGAAACCCCTGCCGGACTATCGGTTTGATGTTAAGTTGACACCAATGGGCATTGCCGTGTCCTTGATAGTGCTGGTACAACCGGAATTGATATAAGCGGGAAATGCCCGCCCTACCAATCAATCGGGTTAGCGTTGTGCTACAGGTTCCTTAGCCAAAAACTTCTCCAACTCAGTCAAAGCATCAGCATCAACCTTCGTCTGCATCGGACAGAACTTAGGCCCACACATTGAACAGAATTCAGCAGTTTTGTAGATATCCGCCGGCAAAGTTTCATCGTGATATTCCTTTGCCCGTTCTGGATCTAATGACAGCTCAAATTGACGGTTCCAATCGAAGTTGTAACGCGCTTTCGAGAGCTCATCGTCTCTGTCTCGTGCCCCCGGACGACCACGGGCAATATCAGCAGCGTGAGCCGCAATTTTATAGGCAATCAGACCATTTCTGACATCCTCAGCATTCGGTAATCCCAAGTGTTCCTTCGGTGTTACATAGCAGAGCATCGCAGTACCGTACCAACCAGCCATCGCCGCGCCGATCGCAGAAGTGATATGATCGTAACCGGGCGCAATATCTGTCACCAACGGCCCCAAAACATAGAAAGGTGCTTCAGAACATTCTTCCATTTGTTTCTTGACATTAAACTCAATTTGATCCATCGGCACGTGGCCTGGGCCTTCCACCATTACCTGCACATCATGTTCCCAAGCTTTGCGAGTTAATTGTCCCAAAGTTTTGAGTTCAGCTAATTGAGCCGCATCCGACGCATCGTGAGTGCAACCGGGGCGCAAAGAATCTCCCAAACTAAACGAAACATCGTATTTTTTGAAGATTTCAATGATGTCGTTAAAGTGAGTGTAGAGGGGATTTTGTTTGTGGTGATGCAGCATCCACCGAGCCAAAATGCCACCGCCACGAGATACAATCCCTGTCAGTCGATCTCTGACTAATGGTAGATGCTCAATCAGAATTCCGGCGTGAATAGTTTGGTAATCTACGCCTTGTTGAGCGTGTTTTTCAATGATGTGAAGAAAGTCATTCGGTGTCAGACTTTCCATGTTGCCATGAACGCTTTCTAGTGCTTGATAAATCGGTACTGTTCCGATCGGCACTGTTGAAGCTTTGATAATCGTAGTCCGAATTTCATCCAGATTACCACCACCAGTGGACAAGTCCATCACGGTATCAGCACCGTATTTGATGGCTAATACTAACTTGTCAACTTCTTCCTGCATATTAGAAGAGTTGGGAGAAGCACCGATATTAGCATTAACTTTGCATCTGGAAGCAATGCCGATCGCCATTGGTTCCAAATTCGTATGATTGATGTTAGCGGGAATAATCATCCGTCCACGGGCTACTTCAGCGCGAATCAGCTCTGGGAGCAGATTTTCTCGCTTAGCGACGTAGTGCATTTCTTCAGTAATCACACCTTGGCGAGCGTAGTGCATTTGACTAACATTGCTCTGC
>JAYUGZ010000997.1:0-2728 GCA_043767465.1 Cyanobacteriota bacterium | reverse complement strand
TAAATTTAGGTATTGCGACCAATCAAAACTCATCAGTATATTCCAAAATCGTATAAAAATGCTCCCGAATTTCGTGGGATAATCCCCGAGACCAATTTTTACGCAATTCGTCTTCTCTATCCATTGCTTCATCGGGATCGAGGTCTGTCAAGATGATTGAGAGAACCAGATGAACATAGTTAGGAATTTCCGGGTCATTGATGACTTGAAGTAATAGTTTTTGTTCGGGAAAATAATTGCTAATTTGAACGGGTGCTTCTAGCACAACGGGAAGTAAAAACGGATATTGGTTAATAAAGTCAATGACTTCTGTCTTGTCTCGGAAAATGTATGATTTTTCTAGGGTTTCGATGTCTGATTGGGAAATGAGGAAAGGCGCGACTCTTGGTGCTGATATCTTTTGTAAGATTAAGGATGCTATGGCATTTTGTTCTGCTTCGGGTAGTTGAGAGACGGTGGCAAAAGTTTCTGCTAATAGGTTATTCATTTTGTAAATCTCCTATGCGACTATTCGTGAGAAAAATCAATATTTCTAATTATAATCTGTTCGGCGGTGAATCTGAAAAAAAAAATAGTTTACTACGCTGGAACCCATCCTAAATCAGCATCAACTCCTCCGTAAATAAACCAGACTATTTCAGCAGACTTGTCTATACAGAAAGCATTGACACAATGACAGTGATTTTCCCAAACAGAACTTACGCACAGGTGGCCAGAAACCGGGTTTTTTGAGGATATCCTTCGATGTACTCCACAGATTAAGTAAAAAACCCGGTTTCTTTGTCGGGAGTGCATCCAAGAGTGCCAAAAATAAATCGAGTCACCAGAGACGACAAAAAAAGTGAAAAAGAAAGAAGAGTAAAGAGCAAAAGGGCAAAAGTGTAAAGGGCTAAGAAGTCATCGCAGCAACACCAGCCACCCGAAAACCGACGAATTCGTCGCGGAAAGACGACGGATCCCAGCCGCGAAGGGCCGCACGGCAGTACCACGGATTGTAGTACCACGAACCACCGCGCAAGAGCCGACCATCAGATCCACTTGCTTCCCAAGCACTTCCGTCAGTCGGCGCACCGTTATAATTATCGTGCCAAACATCTTGACACCATTCCAACACATTCCCGTGCATATCGTAAAGTCCAAAGATATTAGGCGGAAAACTACCCACAGCAGTTGTTTTTTGACGATAGATTCCCTTCGGTGCAGCACCGTAGAGATAATTGCCGTCATAATTAACTAAATCCGGGGTAACTGTATCCCCAAAATAAAAAGGTGTAGTGGTTCCTGCACGACAAGCATATTCCCATTCGGCCTCGCTAGGCAGTCGATAATTGCGTCCAGTAAATTGAGATAACCTCGCACAAAACTCTGTAGCATCATCCCAAGATACTTCCTCAACAGGCAAATCATCACCTTTAAAATTAGAAGGATTAGCCTTGAGGTCAATCTTGACTTTTGGTAAGCCTGCCACAGCACGCCATTGAGCCTGAGTCACCTGATATTTTCCCATTAAAAAAGCGGGAACATTAACAGTATGCTGCGGCCCTTCACAGTTATCTCGTTGTGCTTCCGTATTCGGGGAACCCATGACGAAGCTGCCCCCAGGAATTGCCATCATCTCTAAAATAATGTCCTTGGCGATAGTTTCTGTAAAAACCTGTGCTTGACTTTGGCTGCGCTTGGTGATTTCCCCCTTTGAATTCACTGTCACCGTTTCAAATTGAACTGTTTTTAGGGAATTTGAGGAGTTATTCAGCAAACTTTTGATAACTAAACCGATAAGTCCTAATCCAGCCAAACCGACTAATTGTAAAAAACCTCGCCTTGTCGGTGGCGGCGGTGGTGTTGGTGTCGGTGTCGGTGTCGGTGGGAGAGGCGACAACAAAGATAAAATTGCTTGCAATGCTTCCCCTGCATCTTGATAGCGCTGACTGAAATTGTCGCGCACCATTTTATCTAAAATATTCGCTAAATTATTGCTAACTTGTGCCTGATTTTGCCAAATAACTTCTCCCGTCTGCGGATCTTCTGGTAAGGTATGAGGAGGTTGACCAGTCAATGCTTGAATCCCAATCATCCCCACTGCATAAATATCGCTACACAGTTTAGGTTTGCCCTTCGCTTGTTCGCTGGGCATATAACCCGAAGTACCAATGCCAACGGTGAAGCTAGTTTGTCCTTGAGCATTAACAACCATTGTGCTAATTTCTTTGACCGCCCCGAAATCAATCAAGATAATTTTACCATCTTGGCGGCGCATTAAATTAGCAGGTTTCAAGTCGCGATGAATCACATTTTGCTGATGAACAATGGCTAAAACTTCTAAGATATCGTGCAATAATTTAATAGTATGGGATTCGCTTGATTTTTTACCTATAATCAGTTCTTTGGTAAGGTCATGTCCTTCGATAAAATCTTGCACCAAATAAAATTCGCCATTTTCCTCAAAGTGGGCGGAAAGGCTGGGGATTTGGTCGTGTAGCTTACCCAATTTATACAGCGTTTCGGCTTCTTTGTCGAATAAGCCTTTGGCAATTAGTAAATGGTCGGGATTGGGATCTTTTGGTTTAAGATGTTTGACGACGCACTGGGGCTGCCGGGGTAAGTCTAAATCTTTGGCTAGGTAAGTGTCGCCAAAAGCGCCTTGTCCCAAGAATTTGATGATTTGATAACGATTGCGGAGGGTACGACCCAGCATAGTTTTCAGGGAATGCAGTGAAAGTTAGGATAT
>JAYUGZ010000996.1:0-6767 GCA_043767465.1 Cyanobacteriota bacterium | reverse complement strand
AAATCTTCCAAAAAGGCTTAGAACTCAACACTGCAATTATTGCCGGCAGCAATCCCGGCCCCAGTTTTCCGATGATGCCCTATGCTGAGCTAGCACTGCGGGGAACGCGCTTCAATTTTGAGGCAAAATACGACAGCAAAAAAGTCTGCACTCAGCGCGGATTAGACTTAGCATTGGGCGGCATTTACGACCACGTAGCCGGGGGATTTCACCGCTACACGGTTGATGCGACTTGGACTGTGCCGCACTTTGAAAAAATGCTCTACGACAATGGTCAAATTGTTGAGTATTTGGCGAATTTGTGGAGCGCGGGCGTACAAGAACCTGCGTTTGAAAGTGCGATCGCCCGGACAGTAGAATGGTTGAAGCGAGAAATGACCGCGCCTACAGGCTATTTCTACGCTGCACAAGATGCCGACAGTTTTAACACTTCCGAGGAAGTTGAACCGGAGGAAGGAGCATTTTATGTTTGGACTTACGCCGAACTACAAACGCTGTTAAATGCTGAGGAATTTGCGGAAATTCAAGAACAGTTTAATGTTAGTCGCAGCGGCAACTTTGAAGGCAAAAATGTGTTGCAGCGCCGCCATCCGGGCAAACTCAGCGCCACGGTAGAAACGGCTTTAGCCAAACTTTTTGCTGTGCGCTACGGCGGCAATCCTGATACTGTGAAAACCTTTCCGCCAGCCTGCAACAATCAGGAAGCTAAAAACGACAGTTGGCCGGGTAGAATTCCCGCAGTTACTGACACGAAAATGATTGCTGCTTGGAATAGTTTAATGATTTCGGGTTTGGCGCGGGCGGCGCAGGTTTTTGGGAATTTGGAATATCTGGAATTAGCTGTAAATGCTGCTAATTTTATTTTAGATAATCAGTGGACGGACGGGCGGTTTCAACGCTTGAATTATGACGGACAATCTGCTGTGGCGGCGCAGTCGGAGGATTATGCTTTGTTTGTCAAATGTTTGTTGGATTTGCATCAAGCTAGTTTGACTTTAGCAAACGGGGATGAGGCTAAACAGTTGCCGAATTCTCAGTTTTGGTTGGAGAAAGCTGTGCAGGTACAAGATGAGTTTGATGAGTTTTTGTGGAGTGTCGAATTTGGAGGCTATTACAATGCTGCTAAGGATGTTAGCGGAGATTTGTTGGTGCGGGAACGCAGTTATATCGACAATGCAACTCCGGCGGCTAATGGAATTGCGATCGCCTCTTTGGTTCGCTTAGCGCTGCTGGGCTCAAATTTAGAATATCTCGATCGCGCGGAACAAGGTTTGCAAGCTTTCAGCAGTATTATCAGAGATACTCCCCAAGCTTGTCCCAGTCTGCTTTCTGCTCTCGATTGGTATCAGCATTCTACTCTGATTCGCACCTCGCCCGACCAGATTTCTGGGTTGATTTCGCAGTATTATCCGACTGCTGTTTGTCAGATTGAGGCTGATTTGCCTGAAGGTGTTGTCGGGTTAGTTTGCGAGTGTTTGACTTGCAAAGAACCGGCGAGAAGTCAAGAGCAATTGTTGACCGAAATTGGGCGTAGTCAAACGCGGGTTTAGAGAATAAGGACACGGCGGTTGAAACCGCGTCTACACAAACGTAGGCGTTAGCCTTCCCGAAGGGTAGTCCGCCTTCGCGGACTAAAGAAATAGGATTTATTTAACCGCAGAGGGCGCAGAGAACGCAGAGGAAGAGAGGAGGGAGATGAATGGTTCGGATGCTGACGAATTTGATATAAGGTCTCGAATCTTTAGTCTAACTCGCCCCATTTGTGCGCCCTCAATCTTCCAAAATCTCGACTAAATCTTCTATTGTTACGTCGAAGGCGCGGGCTATTTTATAGACAGCAGACAAATCGACTGTGTTCAAAGCATCCCGCCTCCCGTAGCTTTTTACTGTGTTGTAGTTGACTCCGGATCGATCGGCAACTTCTTTAAACGTCCAACCCCTTTTCTCGGCTAGTTCTCGAATCCGCAGTCTCACGTATCCCATTTTTTTGCTTGACTTCGGTGCATATATACCGGATAATATCTATGTACACTAAAAACGATCGCCCACCTAGCCTCGAAAACTTGAGGGCGATCGCTTTTCTACCACACCCCACAAACGTGGGGAAGGATTTTCCTATGATACCAACATCCAAGCCCAAATTAAACACTCATCCCTGGTGTATTGTGCGGCAATTACCAAATATGCAGCGATTGGTGGTTGCTCGATTCCACCGCCGAGGTGATGCTGAGGGATATATCCAGATTTTACGGCGGTTGTTACCGGCGACTAAACACGCGATCGTTTTTGATACGACTGGGGCCGAGAAATTGCCGGAAGTGCGTTCGCCCTGGAGTTAGAGCGAATGTTGTAATTTTGATGGGGGCGATCGTATTTGATGATAAGTGCGATCGTCCCTTCTGCAAATTCACTTACCAACTTATAAGCTACAATATTCCAAGAGTATCTACGACCTTTAATTCCTATGAATACTCAATTAATGGTGAAACCTTCCTCCTTGATGCCCCAAGGCCTCAAAATGGTAGAGTTTGGGAATATTTACTTATTCAGATTTACCGACGATCTTCAATCTCGCATGGAAGAACTGCTAGAGAGAAAAAAACTAGATTTACTAACTGCCGATGAAGTTCCAGAATTAGCTGGCATCATCGAACTATCTCGAATTTTTACATTGATTAATGCCCAACTTTCCACCCAAGCTAAATGGTGTCCGATCGCACTCGACAACTTATACGACAACGAGCTAAATATCTCTGCGAATACTGCCACTCTCCAGAATACCTAAGCCCAGATCGCTTTACCATAGATCATCTCATGCCCAAATCTCTCGGCGGATCTGATGACAGTGAAAATTTAGCATTAGCTTGTCGTCGTTGCAACGAACGGCACTACAATTTTACCAAGGGAGTTGACCAGGAAACTCAGCAAGAATTTTTCTTGTTTAATCCTCGTCAGCAGCAGTGGTCAGAGCATTTTATCTGGACAGCAGATGGTCTAAATATTGTCAGTAAAACTCCAGTAGGTCGAGCAACTTGCAATCGCCTCGATCTTAACGATCAACGTTATGATGAAGAGGATTCGATTCGGCGATCGCGCAGTTTTTGGGTAGAAGGTGGTTGGCATCCACCAGCGGAAGATCCTCGTCAATTAGAATGAGCAAAATCCCTCAATTAAACTTGACTTCTGCTATGTTATATTCCCTAAAAGAGGTATCCAAAAATGAATTTTATAATTAAACTGCTTGATGTTATTGCATTACTCAAAAATCTACCAGAACTGGGTTTATATCGCGGTCAAGTGGGAACAGTAGTTGATGAATATGATGCAGAATTTGTTGAGGTTGAGTTTAGCGATTTGCAAGGTTGTACCTACGCGCTAGAAGCCCTTAGCAAGTCGCAGTTAATGATTTTGCATCACAGTCCGCTTGCAGAAACCAAATGGCTAAAAAGTCAGCCATCATTACAAAAACCAGTTTTGAATCGCTCATAATCCCCGTGCAGCTAACAGTTAGCCACGAGCACCTAACAACATAAGCATTTTTTGTATTGACGACGCACAATTTATTAACTATAATTACCAGGCCCAAAATAAGAAAATTATTACGCCTAACAATTTTCTCAAATAACAGGTAAACTATTCTAACGTTTGCGCGTACCGAACGCCGCAGGCATAACCTATATCTGTTAAGGATTCGTCCTAATTCTTAGGAGCGGGATTTTAAAATATGCATCTCAGCGAACTGACTCATCCAAACCAATTACACGGCCTGTCGATTCATCAACTCGAACAAATTGCCCGACAAATTCGAGAAAAGCATTTAGAAACAGTAGCTGCTAGCGGCGGACACCTCGGCCCCGGATTGGGCGTAGTCGAACTGACCTTAGCACTCTACCAAACACTCGACCTCGATCGCGACAAAGTTACCTGGGATGTCGGCCACCAAGCTTATCCGCACAAATTGATCACCGGCCGCTACAACAATTTTCACACCCTACGCCAAAAAGACGGCGTTGCAGGCTACCTCAAGCGCTGCGAGAGCAAATTTGACCACTTCGGCGCCGGTCACGCTTCTACAAGCATCTCCGCAGCCCTGGGAATGGCGATGGCGCGCGACCTCAAGGGCGAAAACTTTAAAACTGTAGCAGTCATCGGCGACGGTGCACTGACTGGCGGTATGGCACTCGAAGCGATTAACCACGCGGGCCATATGCCGAAAACTAATCTGATGGTAGTGCTCAACGACAACGAGATGTCAATCTCGCCCAATGTCGGTGCAATTACCCGCTATTTGAACAAGATGCGACTCTCGCAGCCGGTGCAATTTCTCAAAGATAACTTAGAGGAACAATTCAAACAAATTCCATTTGTGGGCGAAACTTTCACCCCAGAAATGGAACGCCTCAAAGAAGGCATGAAACGGTTAGCCGTGTCGAAAGTGGGAGCCGTAATTGAAGAATTAGGTTTCACCTATATGGGCCCGGTAGACGGACACAATTTGGAAGAGTTAATTGCCACTTTCAAACATGGTCACACCATCCAAGGCCCTGTGTTAGTTCACGTGGTGACAGTGAAAGGTAAAGGATATGCGATCGCCGAAAAAGACCAAGTAGGATATCACGCCCAAAATCCCTTTAACTTAGCCACGGGGAAAGGCATTCCATCCACCAAACCCAAGCCTCCAGCTTACTCGAAAGTCTTTGCCCACGCCCTAGTCAAGCTAGCACAAGATAATCCAAAAATTGTCGGCATTACCGCCGCAATGGCAACGGGAACTTGCCTAGACAAACTTCAGGAAAAACTCCCGAAACAGTACATTGATGTTGGTATTGCGGAACAACACGCCGTCACTTTATCGGCTGGTTTAGCCTGCGAAGGAATGCGCCCCGTTGTCGTAATTTACTCGACATTTTTGCAGCGGGGATATGACCAAATAGTTCACGATGTCTGCATCCAAAACTTGCCTGTTTTCTTCTGTTTGGATCGCGCCGGGATTGTCGGCGCCGACGGCCCCACGCACCAGGGAATGTACGACATTTCCTACTTGCGCTGTCTGCCAAACATGACAATTATGGCACCGAAAGATGAGGCAGAATTGCAGCGGATGGTAGTCACGGGAGTCAATCATACCAGCGGCCCGATCGCCATGCGTTACCCGCGTGGTAACGGGCACGGCGTGCCTCTGATGGAAGAAGGTTGGGAAGAATTGCCGATCGGCAAAGCAGAAATCCTCCGCAACGGCGACGACGTGCTAATCTTAGGTTACGGTTCAATGGTCTATCCGGCAATGCAAACCGCCGAGATGTTGAGCGAACATGGCATTGAAGCAACTGTGATTAATGCGCGTTTTGTCAAGCCTTTAGATACCGAATTAATTTTACCTTTGGCACAGCGAATCGGCAAAGTTGTCACAATGGAAGAAGGCTGTTTGATGGGCGGCTTCGGTTCAGCAGTAGCCGAAGCTTTGATGGATAACAATATCCTGGTTCCATTGATGCGGTTGGGCGTACCTGATACATTGGTGGATCATGCAACGCCTGAACAATCCTTTGCAACTTTAGGTTTAAATCCGTCGCAAATGTGCGATCGCATATTGGCAACATTCAGCCGCAAAGAGTCTCCGGTTAGCGTCTAATTTCACTCGTTACCAGGATCTGCCTGATAACGCAGAAATCAGGACACGGCACTGCCGTATCCCTACAATTAATTACGGTAGGGAAACGGCACGTGCAGTCTCCTCTATATCATTCCGGCACAGCCTGAATTGATATTATGATATGATTGAATGAAAGTTTTCACGATAAGGAAAAATTAACAATGACTTATCTCAACCCAACTCGCACAGTACGTCGCGGAAGAGTGTTCCCAGAAATCCAGTGGTCAGAAGAAAAAAAAGCCCAGTGGCGCGCTGAAAGAGAAGCATTTTATCAACGGTGTAAACCAATTTTCGATCGCCTCAAACCAGAATTGATTAAAACCCACTACAACTGGTATATGGTAGTTGAACCCGACAGCGGGGAACATTTTATCGACAAGGATGATATGGTGGCTACCAAAATGTGCCGCGAGAAACATCCAAATGCTATCCCGTTCATGTTCCGTATCAACCCTACAGGGGTTTGTGGCACGATATGATAGAAGGAACATTTGGCGAGCAAGACGAGCTATTTTTTGAAGTTGACTTGATTGCTGATAACGGCTTAGAATTACCTGTTGATGCTCTCCTAGATACAGGTTTTTCGGGCTGGCTAGCAATGGACATTCAGGATTTAGAAGGACTCGATTGGACTTATATTAGGCGACAAAAAATGGCCACAGCTAAGGGAGAATTCTATTTCGACCTTCATGCAGGAAAAATCAGAATTGATAATCAAGAATTCGATATTCCTGTTCATGTAGGTGACGGAGTACCCGAAGTTTTAATCGGCCGTCAGTTGTTGAAAAATCGGCGGTTAATAGTTGATATTTCGGCGGGTGTTTTGACATTGGAAGCGAATTAATAGCAAGATGACTTTAAAAAGTTTTGATATAGTAATAGTAGGAGCAGGCCCCGCAGGTGGCCACTGTGCGAGAATACTCGCAAAATCTGGTCGCCAAGTGTTACTTGCAGAACAAAATGATAATTTTAATAAAAATGACTTTTCCAGCGCCGCCACGCCTTTAGAAACCCTCTCGCAATTCGATTTACCCGAATCGGTAATCGGCAGTTATTGGCATAAACTTACTATTGAAACTAGCAAAGTCAGTCAAACTTGGGAATCTCCTAAAAG
>JAYUGZ010000995.1:0-6767 GCA_043767465.1 Cyanobacteriota bacterium | reverse complement strand
CTTCCCAAAAGCTTTTTTAAACGCCTCAATGGTAGCAAAAGGATTTTTTCGCTCAAAACCGCTACCCATGTCGAACATGAACAGAAAAATAAATTTGTTTTTAGGTAATCCTAAAGCTTCTCGGCCCAATTCGTTGGGCGGTAAATAAATGCTAGGCGGTAATTTGACAACCGGAAGAGGCGAGACATCGGAAATGGTTTCAGCAGTGTAATTACTGTAAGTCCAAACCTCATCAAATCGATTAAAAGCTCCCATCCAAATATCAGGAAATACCGGAAGTTCCCAAATCCAAAAACCAATATTATAGCGATTATTAAAAAAATCAGGAGCAATAGAATTCAACAATGACTCGTGAGGGTTGGTATGGACGATATTAATGGGATAAGAACCATCGCTGGAAAAATTAGTGTATGTAGAATCTAAGTTGCGTTGCGAATCTTCTTTCAAATCCTTGATTGTGAAAGGAATGTTAGCTGCCTCTATCGCTCTGATAGTCCCTCGCACACCCCCGCCCAAGCCAAACTCGCCACTCACATGACCGATAATATTAACTCCAAACTTAAAATTTGTGTTGTTCAACATGGCTTAACTCCTAATAACAAATATCTACAATAAATTAAATTTTTCAAGTCTTAGCAAGAATTTGATATTGCGTTAGTTCAGATTGAACTTGTTGTGTTGTTTGCCGCCAAACTTGGATTTGAGACTGGGCAAAAGTCGTCTCTTTCTGAATCTGATGAATGCCAGTTGACCAGTTTGTAGATTGGTTCATCCTGTTTCTAATGATTTCCAATCGATTTTTGATTTTCGTGCCTAGAAGTTGAGGGCTCAGCAAAGACTTGATTTCTAGAGCTGCTCTTGCTCCTACTTGCTGGGCTTCTTCGGGATTATCAAAAACATACTGCATTAGAGATGCTGCATGATCAACATGGGGATCTGCCCAGTAATTTCCTTTAAAGTAAGGCCCATAATCTTCTGTCAGCGTCACTATATCATATTTTACAGGAAAACTATTGCCGACATTCATAAATTCCATATTGGATGAATAGCCAGTCGCAATTACAGGTTTGCCGTAGTACATGGCTTCGGCCATTGTCAAGCCAAACCCTTCCGCCCGATGTAGGGAAACATAGCAGTCGCAATTGGCAACTAAAGCATGAAGTTCTTCTCTCTGTAAATGCCCATCTATAAAGTGAACTGGCCAGCCTGCTGCTTCCGCTTTGAGTCGATTTCGCTCTTTGGGAAAAAAGCTGGCATTGGAAAATTTGAGTACCAGTAAGACATCTTCATTCGATTGAGCAAAAGCTCGTTTAAATGCCTCCAAAGTAGCAAAAGGATTTTTGCGACCTATGGTACTGTGGAAATCGAACATGAACAGAAAAATGAATTTGTTTTCTGGTAATCCTAATGCTTCTCTATCAAATGATGGTTCGGGCAGATCGAGGCTGGACATCATCTTAATCACGGGCACGGGGGATACGGGCGCGATCGCTTCAGCGCAGTAATTGCTATAAGTCCATATCTCGTCAAATAAAGAAAAAGCGTACAGCCATCCTGGGGGAAATATCGGCAATTCCCATGCCCAGAAGCCAATATTGTATCGACCTTTAAAACATTCGGGATCGACCATGTTGAAAACAACGGGTTCTGGCAGAGTGTGAATCAGGTTAATAGGATAAGGATTTTGCTCGGAAAAACTTGTGTAGCTGTTATCTAAATTTCGATGCCAATCTACCTTAATATCCTTGAGTGCAAAGGGAATGCCAGCAGCTTCGATCGCTCTGAGAGTGGCCCTCGAACCTTCTCCCAAACCGTATTCACCGCTCAGGTGTCCGATAAAATTGACGCCGAAATTAGAATCTAGGGTTTGATTTGACATAGTAAGTCTTCTACTTAAAGAACTTTGAGAATAAAGGCTTGACAATTATTCAGCGCTGTTGCAGTTGCAATTGCGAGGATTTTGCTAACTCTTTCTGTACCTGCAATGCTGTCTGCCTCCAAGCTTGGGCTTGGCGAGCCAATAAATCTCTTTCTGTCTGAAGTTCGTGGAACCGATTCGACAACAGGGATTGATTGAGATGTGCGCTGATAAATTCAAGGCGATTTTTAATTTTAATACCTACAGTTTGAGGGCTTAATAAAGACCTCATTTCCTTGGCTGCTATTTTTCCTACTTTCTGTGCTTCCCGATCGTTCTCAAATACATACTTCATCAGAGACGCAGCACGATCGATATCTGGTTCTGCCCAGACACTGCCTTTGGGGTAAGCCCCATAATCTTCAGTTGTTGTCACCAGTTCGTATTTTACCGGAAAACTATTGCCAACATTCATAAATTCCATATTCGATGAATAGGCTGTGGCGATTACTGGCTTGCCGTAGTACATTGCTTCCGACATTGTTAAACCGAATCCTTCAGCCCGATGCAGAGATACATAACAGTCACAACTATTAACCAAAGCATGAATCTCTGCTTTTTGCAAATGTCCGTCTATTAAATGAAGGGATGACCAACCCTCAGCTAAATCAAGTAGTTCCTGTCGCCGTTCCGGGAAAAGATGAGCGTTAGCAAACTTGAGAACGAGTAAAACATCTGGATTCGATTTACCAAAAGCTCGTTTAAATGCCTCAATAGTGGCAAAGGGATTTTTCCGTTCAAAGGAACTGCCAAAGTCAAACATGAATAGAAAAATAAACTTATCTTTAGGTAAGTTGAGGTTTTCTCTTGTTAGTAATGGTTGTGGAAAGGCAAGACTAACCGGAATTTTGAGTACGGGAACTTTGGATACAGCCGAAAACGCTTCTGCACAAAAGTTACTGGTAGTCCAGATTTCATCAAATAAATCAAATGCCCATTGCCATTCACTCGGAAATACTGGCAGTTCCCACAACCAGACACCTATATTGTATTTGCCTTTAAAATATTCAGAATTAATACCGGGAAAGTATCCGGCTAATATCTGCTCGACCCAATTCGGGTTAGTTTGGATTATATTGATTGGATAGGGATTGTCGTCTGAAAACTTTTTGTAGGTAGTATCGGAGTTGGGTAGCCAGTCTATTTTCAGATCCTTAACTGCAAAGGGAATTCTGGCTGCTTCTAAAGCTCGGAGATTTCCTCTAGCGGCTTCTGCCAACCCAAAATCACCGGTTATATGACCGGCTAAATTTACACCCAAAGAATTATTTAGTTTATGATTTAACATTCGTCTTGCTTTTTGCTGAGTAGAAATGTCTGAATAGGATTGAAAAACGACTTAATCTATGAAGCCTTCTTAATGAGCAGCCCCAAGGATGTTGTGACATATTGTTCTAACTGAAGCTTTAAGTGTATCCCCGACCAGGGCGGTACGTCTATGTGGCGATCGAATGGTCCGCTGCCGACGTTGTAGTTGAGGACAATTTCGTGTCCCTGACTTAGGAACTCTGCTGCGAGTGCGTCGATGTCCTGCCGTCGGAACAGTACAGTCTGTTGGTGGTCGATCGTCGCGTCATTAGAAAAAACGTTGAATTCGGTGGTGTGTACTGCGATTCCGCCCGGGCGCAGGCACTTAATGCTGTTTTTGACAAATTGCAACCCCAGCTCGATCGAGCCGACGTGTTCAAAAGCGCAAGACGAATAGACAAAATCGAAGCCGACCAAATCCGCATCTATCTTGTTCATGTCCGCCACGCGGTACTTTACCAGTGCAGCAAAGCGATCCGGAGGGCAGATGCCGCGATCGTTAAGCGCTTCTAGCGTGGCTGCATATTGACCAGTACCCGCCCATCCCTGCTTCGTCGCCTCCTCTGAATCTAAGTCTGTGGCCACCACGGAGCAGCCTCGCGCAGCCATTACAGCTACCAACGGTTCCTGGCCGACACCAAAACCCAGTCCGCGCCTCCCTGGTGACATCATCCCCGTCTCTGACAAACACTGGAGGATATAGGCGTACTCCCATAGCTTGCGATGAAAGATGGGCTCGTGTGGCAGACGAGTTTCCTGACACCAATAGTAGAAGGCATCCGATCGGCACTGGGCCTCAGTGGCCATTTGCGAAACGGGATTGGTTAAACTTGGCTCGTCGCTGACAATCACTGGCTGTCGCTTAACGGTAGTTTTCAGAGGGTCTTGTTGAATCATAATATCACCCATCCCTAGTTCTAATGGATTACTGAGAGCATTCTAGTCCCCTCTTTCCGCTGCTGTCTCAACTTCAATGCAGTTTCATAAAGTTCTATATCTTCCCTATTGATATCTGCTAGCTGAGCTACCAAATTATTGTCAGCCAACACATTATTCACATAAGCATGATACCCTTGATATTTATTTTTGTTATACCAACGATTTTCTACCTCTGGCCAACCTAGCATCTCTCTCAAGTCGCTTAGGTCATCTTGAAAAAATTCTTGGATGCCAACAAAGTAAAAATCACTTAGCTTCATTCCCTGAACGCACCTAGACATCAAATTCTGGGCTTCAGGCATCTCAGAAAATTCCATCAACTCCTGCTTTGTGTAACTGACATTTTGGAATTTATTCTGATCAGCCTCACTATCTATGCTAAGGGAGTGACAGTACGAAGATATTAGACGCATAATCGGATGCCTCAGCCAGACTATTAGTTTCGGCGGTACTGAATACAATAAACACTCTGCATACCTGACAGCAGGAAACAGTCCGTTAATTGCTTTGGTTTCCAGTGTAATAGAGCCTTGTTTCAATATAGTTTCTAATCCCGCTGAGTTTGAATCACAAAAAACTTTATCTGTACCGTAAACTTGCTGCAAAATCTCACCAAAAGCTCTTCCTGCTGTTTTCGGTACGTGAACTGAAATGATTTCTACCCCTGCGGCTGAGGGTAGCAATTCTTTTGCGACCAGTTTCCATACAGATTCAAATTCAGATGAATTTCTGATCGCATCGAGCAATTGCTGGCGCGTTATCTTGCCGTCATCAAAAGCCTGTAGGTAGTTTTGTTTGCCATCTTTATCTGCTTCGCGCTTCAGGTAAGCACGGTAAGTAGCGTCCAAGAAGCCTGAGTTATTGAGGCTGTCAGTTTCTTGTAAAAATGATTCATCCTGGAATAGGGGCAGTTGAATTTCGTTGCCCTCTAATTCTCGCAGCATCCTGATTTTCATAATATATTCAAGGCGACTTCTAATTTTGCTACCAACATCCTGCGGACTCAGTATAGATTTTACTTCCTGGATAGCTCTAGTTCCTACTTTCCCAGCTTCGTTATAATTTTGAAACACATATTGCATTAATGAAGCTGCGTGTTCGATATCTGGATCTGCCCAGATGCTTCCTTGAGGGTAAGGGCCATTATTTTCAGGACTTGTTACTAGCCGATATTTTACCGGAAAACTATTACCTACATTCATAAATTCCATATTAGCTGAGTACCCGGTAGCAATGACTGGCTTGCCGTAGTACATCGCTTCAGCCATCGTTAAACCAAAACCTTCAGCACGGTGCAGAGAGACATAACAGTCACAATTGTTAACTAAAGCATGAATCTCTTCTTTCTTTAAATGACCTTCTATAAAGCTAATTGATGAGTAGCCTTCTGCCTGCCTCAAAAGTTGCTCTCGCTCCTGTGGATGAAACTCTCCATTAGAGAATTTGATGATGAGTGATACATCTTTATTGGATTTTCCAAAAGCTTGTTGAAATGCCTCAATAATAGCTAAAGGATTTTTACGCTCTAATGTACTGTGCAAGTCAAAAATGAACAGAAAAATAAATTTGCTTTCAGGCAATCCTAAATTTTTTCTTTTCAATGAAGTGGGTGGAAAATAAATACTTGGTGCTATTTTGACAACGGGAATTGTTGATGCACGGGAAATTGCTTCAGTAGTGTAATTGCTTAAAGTCCACACTTCATCAAATAGATCAAAAGCATATTGCCAAACGCGGGGCAGTATCGGCAATTCCCAAGACCAATAACCAATATTATATCGTCCTTCAAAATATCCGGCTCCCAGACTTTCTATCATGCCATCGCCGGGGTTTATAAAAACAAGGTTGATGGGATATGGGCATTGTTCTGAAAAATCCGTGTAGGTATCGTCTAAATTTCGATGCCAATCTACCTTTATATCATTTAAGGTAAAGGGGATGCCTGCGGATTCCATACCTCTAAGAACGCCTCTTGCTGCTTCCCCAAGCCCATATTCACCGCTGACATGACCTACAAAATTAATACCCAAAGAAGAGTTCAGTACCTTTTTTAACATAATTTTTTTTTTTTTGATAATTTGGGCGATGTTTTTTGATAAAAAACACCTTGGACTGTGGAATTTGTGGAATTTTTGGTGCTTTGTTGCCGATCGCAGCGCACCCTGCTTGCATTTTCTATCTAGAGTCTAGAAAGCGTGACTTTCCCGGTAGTAAGAGTGCGGCGAGTCAATTCTTTCCATTCCACTGAGTTAATCAGAGAGTTGGTATCAACATTATACCCTTTGTCTGAAGAGAAATTTGCCAAACTTTCTAACCAGTTCAAGATAGTTTCTGTTGGTGAGAAAGGCGTACACTTGAAAGATTCTTTGAGAAAGTGAGCCATTCCTTTCAGATCGCCTTTGTGATAGGCGAACCACGCCTCCCACAATAAAAATTCGTACTGCGTCTGACTCTGTACATCAGCCTGCCTATGGGCGATCGGCTGAAATTTCAACCTTTCCAATTCTCCCTGAGTCTGATGCAGTTGAGCCTGAGATTGCTCCAATTCTCCCTGAGTCTGATGCAGTTGAGACTGAGATTGCTCCAATTCTCCCTGAGTCTG
>JAYUGZ010000994.1:0-2730 GCA_043767465.1 Cyanobacteriota bacterium | reverse complement strand
GATCGCCCGGGCGATCGTCCTTTTCTTTGCTGCTGGTACGAGCAGCTTTTCGGCTTGTCAGAGTCCGAGATTATTTGCGGCTGTTGAGCCATTTAGCAGCAACTATCCCCAAAATACCCGCCACCACTGGATTGCCCAAAAACTTCATCAAACTCGGCTGTTGGGCCAGCACGTCTTGGAAAATATCCGGGTGACTGTGATAGGTAAACGAAGCCAGCTTGGTAACATCGTCAGCAGTCATACGGCTGGCGTGGTGCGTAGAAAGCCCTAGCTGCTTTTCCAATTGGCTATCCTTCAATCCTCTCTTGTCCAACTGCTTGAAGAATTCCCGCGCCACATCGGATCGTTCATTCGGCTTAATTTGGGCGATCGCCTTTTGCAATTCCGGTTCCAACTGCGCGGGCGGGAGAGAGTCGTGATTCAGAGAACGCCCGAATAATTGTTTGCGCTGATCCGGCGAAGTTCTCTGAGCAAAATCGTCAAAATTTTCGTACTGTTCTCCGGTTGTCTCCGGCATCATTTCTTTATCGCCCTGTGCCAAATCGCTCATGATTTGACGCTTGTAATTATCGCTGCTACTCATGGTAATTCTTTCCCAATCTACACAACAGTTCAGTCTCAACTTGAGATTGTTTCGCCTTCACAAAGCTGCGGAATATTTAACCGCGACGCGGCTCTAATTGAAGCTTGGTAAGCAGGTCAAGACTTGTACTCGATCTGATTTGATTGCTGGTCGTACTTAGCTGTCAGAATCAGTTTTTTGTCAGGAGCATAAACCAAAACACTTACATCCTGATTTGGGAAATTGCGGTGAAAACCTTGGGCCAAAGATTTAGCCAAATCTTTCACTTCAGTAGGCTGGACTTTGGGGGTAATTACAACTCCCAATTTGTTATTGTCGCGCACGTAAGCATCCTGAACCAGGCCCTGAGCCGTCTTGGTTACCCATTGACCAAAATCTTGACCTGCGGCGGTATTGCCTCGTTCTAGCTGCGCGTAATAACCCTGACTGCCGCCAATTGCTACAGGTACGTTAGTCGGTTTTTGGGCGGAAACGCTGGGGGCGCAGGCTGTTGTCACAGCCAGCATTAAAATCAAGACTAAACCCGCAATCATTTTGCGACTCTGCTGCAATAAACTCACGTTTTTTCCTCCGTTCATAAAAGATTTTCCAAAGTTGAGAGGGTCTGATTTTTCGACCCTCTCAATTAAGATGAGGATTAGGCTTAGTCTATTTTCTTTTTGATCTCATCTTTGACATCTTCGACTGTGTGGCTGGCTTCAGCTTGTTTTTGCTTGATTTTGCCTTCAGCTTTATCCTTGGGATCGCCTGTAACATTGCCTAGGGCTTCTTGAGCAGCGCCTTCAATGTTTTTGCCAGTTGCCTTTGCTCTATCTTCAATGCTCATGGATTTCTCCTTATTTGTATCTAAATTGACATTTTCAACTTAAATTAATGATATGTAACCAGGAGCAAAGTTGCACTCTACCTGTAGGAAGAAAGTTTGACCGACGAACAGTGTAGGGGAGTTCATTCAGTTGACTGTTGACAATTGACAATTGACAGCGACCTCTACCTGGAAGGAAGAGGATTAGAGTAATGAATAGTCTGATTTTAATTTCTCGCCTTTAGCGCTTGGGGCTTTAAACCAATTCTTTCTGGTAACGGATTTAACAGAGTTGATACTCCCCATACCTAAAGGCGAGGGAATTCTTGAAGAGTCGAAAGTCGGATCTTCAAACAAAGGCGCTATCAATTCGCCGCTACTCACTCGGTTTGAATTTCTTCAAACATTGCGTATACTTTGTTTTTTTTGCTATGGCGAGTCCATCACTAGCCAACAGATACGGTATGCTCAACATCCTGCCATTATTTGCCCTTTAACTATTCCGAATCTAAGTCGGATATGTCCGTTGCAGGGATTGCTCCTTACTAGGATGTTTCAACACGCAGATGGTTATTCTTACTTGATCTTCTTGATTATAACATCAGCTTTTCACTAACCACGCAAAAAATATCTAAAGAAATATTCTCTTACGGTTGAAACCGCTGCCGACTTTTCCCCGTGTCTGAAGCTTTCGGGCCCGGCGGGCTCGCTCTTCGGTCAATCGATTTGAGATTTGAGATTTGAGATTTGAGATTTGAGATTTACCCCACGGATAAATGCGGGGGCTTGACGATTTTAGATTTGAGATTTTGGATTGATTCCACTGATCAATCCGGGGGCTTGTACCACCTTTGAAATTCTTGGTCAGGAATAGGGAATAGGGAATAGGGAAAAGTTATTTTTGAGTAGAGGATGATCGGGGAGTATCTTGCTTAGCGCTTTTCAGCTAAACTGCTTGCTGCAACGAAGTGTTTAGCTGAAAAAATCGGTGTATAGCTACCCGTGCGCCCTAATTTTCGCTAATTTAAAAATAAAGTATGATAATTTTTTATAGATTTCTGGCTTCAAAAATATAGTGTGGGCAAGATCCGATCTTACCCACACCCTCAAAAAAACGGTTTTAATTTTAATCAGGCTTGTGATGACATTCTTCATCTATTTTCTGCTGAAGTTCTTCTTTCAACTGTTCGACAGCACGCAATGTCTGAGCAGTTTCTTGTTTCTGCTGACCGACGGCTTTTTCTGTTTCCTCGCCGAGGATTTTTTCCCTTGATTTTGGTAGCGTGACTTCACTGCCGCTCACAGTGTGGATGGCATTTTCTTCGAGATTCATGAGTTTTCA
>JAYUGZ010000993.1:0-6773 GCA_043767465.1 Cyanobacteriota bacterium | reverse complement strand
AATGGGGACACGATTTGCGTTTAGCCCTGGATGCGTTACCTACTGGCATTTGGTGGACGGCTTTGTTTCCCGGTTTGGCGATGACTTTGATGGTGGTGGGATTGTCTTTGGTGGGAGAAGGATTGAATGAGTTTGTTAATCCTAAACTGCGGAATCAGTAATATTTTTTTCTAGCACAATCTCAAAAAACCAAATACCTAGATTCCCGACTTCTTTGAGGAGTCGGGAATTTAACAGACTACTTATCAAGAAACAGCAAGTATAGTTAAGGAGATAAAACGATGAAATATATTCCCCGTATAGAATATCTCAAAGTCCAAAATTACCGAGCTTTACATAATCTAGAACTCAAAAAAATTACTCCCTTAACCGTATTTTTAGGACCCAATGGTAGCGGAAAATCAACTATTTTTGATGTTTTCGCTTTCCTGTCCGAATGTTTTACTGAAAGCCTCCGAAAAGCATGGGATAGACGAGGCAGATTTCGAGAATTACGCACCAGAGACAGTGAAGGCTCCATCATCATTGAATTAAAATATAAAGAAACCTCCAAATCTCCTTTGATTACATATCATCTCGCCATTGATGAAGAAAATAATCGCCCCTATATTGCTGAAGAATGGTTACAGTGGAGACGCGGACAATATGGAAAACCCTTTCGGTTTTTAGACTTCAGAAAAGGGGAAGGACAAGTCATTAGTGGCGAAAGTCCTGATGAAGAAGGCGAAAGGATCACCGAACAACTAGCATCATCTGAATTATTAGCAGTAAATACATTAGGACAATTTGCCAAACATCCACGCGTCAGTGCTTTAAGACGTTTTATCACAGGTTGGTATTTATCTTATTTAACCGCAGATAATACCCGCAGCCTTCCCGAAGCAGGTGCACAGGAAAGATTATCACCCACTGGTGACAATTTACCCAATGTTATCCAATATCTAAAAGAACAACATCCCCAACGGTTAGAAGAAATACTAAGAACCCTTTCTGCTCGTATTCCACGCCTCGAAAAAGTCGAGGCTCTAGTCATGCAAGATGGCAGACTTTTGTTGGAAATTAAAGATGCTCCTTTTTCTCATCCCATTTTGGCAAAATACGCCTCCGATGGTACGTTAAAACTCTTAGCTTATTTGACAGTATTATTCGATCCAAATCCGCCGCAATTAGTGGGAATAGAAGAACCAGAAAATCATTTGCATCCGCAATTATTACCTCAGCTTGCAGAAGAATGTCGTTCTGCTTCTGCTAATACTCAATTAATGATAACAACCCATTCTCCCTTTTTTGTGGATCGTTTAAGACCAGAGGAATTATGGGTATTATATAGAGATGAAAAAGGTTTTACTCAAGCAAAAAGAACCGCAGATATGCAGGGAGTCAAACAATTCATAGAAAACGGTTCGTTACTCGGTTCGCTGTGGATGGAAGATTTCTTTGATGTAGGAAATCCCCTCAAAAATGCGGGTGCACCGCAATGATTTTAACCTGAAAATTAGGAGGAGGTGAGTATTTTGCATCTTGAGTTTTTAGTAGAAGAAGCGTCTTTAGAATCAGCTTTAACCCAGCTTTTGCCCAAAATTTTGCCATTGACTGTTAGCTCTAAGATTCATGCTTTTCGAGGGAAAACAGATTTACTTGCTAAATTGCCTAACCGTTTGAAAGGTTATCAAGCATGGCTTCCACGTGATTGGAAAATTGTTATTTTAATAGATGAAGATAGAGAAGATTGTCTAAAATTAAAACAAAAACTAGAAATAATGACAATATCAGCCGGATTAATCACTAAATCTTCATGTCAAAAAGGCAAATTCTTTCAAGTATTAAATCGAATTGTGGTTGAAGAATTAGAAGCATGGTTTTTCGGCGATGTTCAAGCAATTTGCCAAGCTTATCCTAAAGTCTCTGCCAATTTAGCTACTCAACAACCCTATCGAGATCCTGATGCTATCAAAGGAGGCACATGGGAGGCTTTAGAAAGAGTTTTACGAAGAGCTGGATATCATCAGGGAGGATAAGGAAAATACAAAGCTGCTAGCGAAATTTCTCAATATATGAATCCTGAATTAAATCGCTCTAGAAGTTTTCAAGTATTTTATCGAGGTTTATTAGAAATCATCAATAATCAACAGGTATAATCAACTTTCCCCAGGCTGTCAATACAGACACGGAGCGGAAAATTATCCTGATAGCGAAATACCCTAACCGTCAAGTCGCATGATTTAAACCAGATTAGAGGATAAAGCCTGGATAGGCGCTTTTCGAGGACACGCCGTAAAAAATGTAACAAAACAGTGAGCGATCGCACCAGCGTCATAGTTCCACATTTTTAAGCGCATTCAGCAGCTTAGCCGATAGTCCAACAGCAAGCACATCGCTAACTGGGTAAGTTTCCTGTTATTTAGAAGTGTTCCTGAGTCCTCCGTTGCAGCAACGCCTGCTGGGGATTTGTTCTGTCTGCTTGAAATTATCCAGACAATTCAGCAATTTTACCTAAAATTGATGGCATCGCTTTATCCAATCTTCACACTGCCAGGATATATTTGAAGGAAGCGTGAAGTTGTGCTTTCGGAAGATGGCGAATTATGTTGTTTCTGATCAGGTGCGATCGCGCAAGTGCCAGCCGAAAGCTAGCAAATTTTAGAGCAGTTTGCGGCCGGGAGTTGCGTGGCGGGTTAACTCTGATTACAATTTATCCGGGTGGTTTTTGCCACCCTACGCGACAAATTCGTGTGGAACTGCTTAAATTAGAATGTGACGTTACGAACTTAATGTGATGTAATGTCAAAATTAGGCCCAATTTTTCAAAATTGAGCTAACTTAACAAAGAAAGCCCCTGTTGCACTACTAAACCCGCAACGCTTCATTTGGGGTCATCGTCGGTCTCTCCTCCAGAGTTGCCGACTTACAACTAAAGCTCGCAAGCTTTATTCAATCGCAGATCGCGTATGATTCAATTCAGGGAAACAGGGTAAAGATGGGTGCATTTACACGGATTGTATTGGTTCCAATTCCGGCAAGTCAAAAATTGTCTGCTAAGTGTCTGGCCAACTACGCCGCAGCCGTTCACCCAGATATTCGCAGAAAACAGCGCCGTTCGATCGTGCCAAAGTTTTGCGGGCCGTTTTCAGAATCGAGCAGAGCCAGACACGAGTCCGTATTGTCAAGCTAAGCTGACAAAGTTTTCCTGGTTCTTGACAAAAAACGGAAAACAACTTCCATTTTTTGTGAGAAAGGCTACAATCGGAAAGGTCTTCGTCTGATCCAATTTTCACCGTTTGGTGCTTCGACCCTCTGCTGCTGGATTCTTAGCAGCAGACCCGCATCCGAGGTGGCGAGAACTCGCTGTGCAACTGTGATGTCAGACAACATCGTGAAAGCAGCAGGCGACTAAAACGTTCGACACCTCGAACGCACAGAAGTTAGAGGGTTCTTGGCGGGAAAAATAGTACGGGTAAAAGATCGAAGTACCGAGGAAAAAAGCCAGTATTTTTTGAGGTGCGATCGCTCGCATTTCTAGTTTCGATTCTCTGGGTAAGGTATCGCAGATCGTGCGATAACTTGCTGTGAATGAAAAAGCCGCACGCTCAATCCTTACGTCGCGGTGTTACAGTCTGCGATCGATTGACGGCGCTGGCTAGTTCCAACCAGAACTCGAACTTTGACTGATAAAACTGGTGCAGTTTCGGTCGCTGCTTCATTTAGCACGCCGAAAATCTCACTATTTCAGCCTGCGGTAATGTCAATACCGACGAACTTGTCTAAACTACAAACAGACACTATTCCACTGTTATTTATTCTTTAATTCAGGAGCATGAGGAAGGCGGCATGATCCAGGCTAACACCGTACTCGAAACTAAAATCACACCCCAAATGGAAACAATCGATTTGCTTCGGAATGCCGAAAGCGTTCTACCGGAGAGCGAGTTGGAACTCTTTATCGACGAAGAAGACGATCGAGAAGATTTTCTCGACAATCCATCCGAAGAAGACGACACTAAAGGCGCCAAAGGCGCCAAAGCCCGCCGTCGGGCTCAGGCCAAGAAAAAGCACTATACAGAAGACTCTATTCGTCTTTACCTGCAAGAAATCGGTCGGATTCGACTGTTACGAGCCGATGAAGAGATTGAACTGGCCCGCAAAATTGCAGATTTGCTGGAATTAGAGCGAGTTCGAGAACAACTGCTGGAAGAGTTAGATCGCGAACCCAAAGACAACGAGTGGGCGAATGCTGTAGATATGGCACTACCTGCATTCCGTCACCGACTCCACGTTGGGCGACGGGCTAAGGAGAAAATGGTGCAATCAAACCTGCGTTTGGTGGTGTCGATCGCCAAAAAGTACATGAATCGCGGTTTGTCTTTCCAAGATTTGATTCAGGAAGGCTCTTTGGGCCTGATCCGCGCCGCTGAAAAATTCGATCACGAAAAAGGCTACAAATTTTCTACCTACGCAACTTGGTGGATACGTCAAGCCATCACGCGGGCGATCGCCGACCAATCCCGGACTATCCGCCTGCCGGTTCACCTTTACGAAACCATCTCGCGGATCAAGAAAACTACCAAACTGCTGTCTCAGGAAATGGGTCGCAAGCCTACGGAAGAAGAAATCGCTACCCGTATGGAGATGACGATCGAGAAGTTGCGCTTCATCGCTAAATCCGCACAGTTGCCGATCTCTCTAGAAACTCCGATCGGCAAAGAGGAAGACTCGCGTCTGGGAGACTTTATTGAATCTGACGGGGAAACGCCAGAAGATCAAGTCTCAAAAAACTTGCTCAGGGAAGACTTAGAAAGCGTTTTGGACACTCTGAGCCCCAGAGAACGGGATGTACTGCGGTTGCGTTACGGCTTAGACGACGGACGGATGAAGACCTTGGAGGAAATTGGTCAAATCTTTAACGTCACTCGCGAGCGGATTCGCCAAATCGAAGCTAAAGCCCTGCGGAAGTTGCGCCATCCCAACCGCAACAGCATCTTGAAAGAATATATCCGCTAGAGTAATTCTCTAGCATCACCCAAAAGAGTGATTCTCGCTCTTTTTGGGGGGGGACACCCCCCGACCCAAAAAGAGCGATCGCTTTTAAGATTCGTGTGGATAACTGCACGGAGCAGCTTGCTATTTGGTGCGGGTCGATCGCGCGGTCAAACTTGTGCTGAAAAAAATTTGGGAGTCCCCAACGGAACTCCCAAGCTTTGCAGTGTCTGAAAAAGTCTTAACTAGAAAATTAGACTCAGTTTCAAGAAAAGAATGCCACTCGGGGTAAGCTCTAAACCCTCATAGAAAGCATTCCAAATCTCAAATCTCAAATCTCAAATGGTATTTAGATCAGTCCCCAGAAGTGAAGCACGCCTTGACCGGAAACCAATTCAATGATGACAGCGGCAGAGAAACCAATCATTGCTAAACGACCGTTCCAATTTTCAGCTCCTTCGCTGAAGCCCCAGTTCCAAGCGTTGCGTTTTTGTTCTTGCATAGTGCGAACTCCTTTCGTTAACTTTTGTAAGGCTTATGTAAATTAATATAACAGTAACTTGAAAAAAGTGCAAGTGTGCGATATGTGATATCGGTCACAGCAGTCGATCGACCTTTGTGATTTTGGCTAACGAGGAAAAATAGCCATTTCTGTATCCGGGTCAAACAAATGAATTTTGTCATGGGCGATCGCCAGCCAAAGCTCCTCGCCAACTCGGATCGATCGATCAGGAGGAACCCGTACCTGCATCCGCACGGCCGGAGCATCCGTCAAACACACCCGCAAATAAGTTTCGTGTCCCAAAGCCTCCACAATTTCCACTTGTACAGACAGATTTTTGGTAGCCGGAGGGTGAATGCTCAGATGTTCCGGCCGGATGCCCAAAATCAGCCCTCGCCCGTCATACTGCTGTAAATTTTTCGCCCAAATATCCGGCAAAGTAAAGCGAAATTGCGGGTGAGAAATCAACAGCGGGGCTGTAAACTGCACCGACAAAAAATTCATCGGCGGAGAACCGATAAACTCAGCAACAAACAGATTAGCCGGCTTGTTGTAAAGCTCTAGAGGTTGAGCGACTTGCTGAAGCTGACCTGCATTCATAATCGCAATGCGATCGCCCATAGTCATCGCCTCAGTTTGGTCATGAGTCACATAAATAGTGGTAGTTCCCAACAGGCGCTGTAACTGCACAATTTGCGATCTCGTTTGGGCTCTCAATTTCGCATCCAGATTCGATAGTGGTTCGTCCATCAAAAACACCTCAGGATTTCGAGCCATCGCCCTACCCAAAGCTACCCGCTGCTTTTGCCCTCCCGAAAGCTGTTTCGGCAAACGATTCAAAAGACCTTCTATTTGCAATAATTGAGCAACCTTCAAGACTCGTTCTCCTACCGCCTTTTCCCGCTCCGAAAAATAGCGCAAACCCGGAGGCAACTTGCGAGTTGCTCCTACTAAAAAATCCTCAAATAAAGGATAAATTCGCTCCTTGTTGAAAGTATGAGAAGCTAAATAATTAAGAACGTTTTCTACCTTATTTCTTATTTCTTCTCCCTTCTGGACTTTTCCTTCTCCTCCTTGTTTCTTTTGGCTTCTGGCTTCTACTTTATTCCTTCTTCCTTCTTCATTCTTCCTGACATCCGTTACATCCGTTACAGAATCCGTTGCCGAACTTCCTTCTTCCTTCTTCTCTCTTGCCGAACGGCGCAATCCAAAAGCGAGATTATCGTAAACTGTTAAGTGAGGATAGAGAGCATAATTTTGAAATACCATAGCGATATCTCGGTCTTTAGGAGGCAAA
>JAYUGZ010000992.1:0-2733 GCA_043767465.1 Cyanobacteriota bacterium | reverse complement strand
AAAAGCTCGCTGGCTCATTGTCCCGCGCGCTTTTTTGATAATTTCACTAAGTTTTTCTTTATTTTGGATGTTCACGACTTAAAAGCTACTCGGCTTTACCTACAAGTAAACTGATTCAGTTTATAAATAATTATCATTTAAATTTTAACTTGTAACTATTGACATACAGTTATGCTTGGTCTAAAATAAAAAGTATAGATATAGTTTTACTGCATCGGAGTGCCCCTCACGATCCAGGAGTTCCCAAAAATGACCAAAAGACGCAGCCAAAACACCCACAACTCACGTCGCAACCGTCAAAGCCTCACCGCCTCCGGTTGGCTCAAACCCCAGTGCTGGCAAATTTCCAAAACGGAAGCAGCCGTTGCCCTGAAAATCCCCGTCAACCGCATCGTCAAAGTTTACCCCAAACAACACCAAGTAATAGTCGTTTACCTGAACAAGAAAGGGCAAAAATGCAGTTCCTTTTTCAGCTACCGACTGTTTGCCAGATGGGAAAAAGAGACGATCGCAGCGATCGCCAGTTGTAGAAACCAGCAAACGCTCGCGCCCCTAGAAATCATTGTACAATACGACCTCGAACATTTCAAATATCCAGTCCAGAGCGCCGACGCAATTTGGGATGCCCTACTCAACCACATCCGCCAAGTCATCAGAGACCAAAGGCAGACCCAAAAATGCGCCTAGCGCCCGATCGCTCCATCAATTAATAGAAGCAGCCAACTCAGCCAAACGTTCCTGCTGATCCTGAGAAATGCAAGTCTGAATAATCCCCTCAATATCCCCTTCCAAAACACTATTGAGCGAAAAATTTTCCCCCAAACGGTGGTCAGTAGCCCGATTATCCTTGTAGTTGTAAGTCCGAATCTTCTCCGATCGCGAACCAGTACCAACCTGAGCCAAACGCCGCGACTTCACCTCATCCTGCTGCTCACGCAACTTAATGTCATAGAGCTTCGCGCGCAAAATCTGCATCGCCCGCTCCTTATTCTGCAACTGACTGCGCTCCTCAGTACAGAAAATCCGAATCCCCGTCGGCTTGTGAAACAAATCCGCCGCAGTTTCCACCTTGTTCACGTTTTGGCCGCCAGCGCCGCCAGATCGAGCCGTACTCATCTCAATATCCTTCGGATCAATGTGAATCTCCACCTCATCCACCTCCGGCATCACCGCCACCGTCGCCGTCGAAGTATGAATCCGCCCGCCAGCCTCAGTCACCGGCACTCGCTGCACCCGATGTACCCCAGCCTCAAACTTCAGCTTGCTATAAACGCTATCGCCTGTGATTTCCAGAATCACCTCTTTAAAACCACCCATGTCCGCCAGTGACTCGCTCACCAACTTCACCTGCCAGCCTTCAGTTTGAGCGTAGCGCGAATACAGCCGCAGCAAATCTCCCGCCCAAATACTAGCCTCATCTCCGCCAGTACCCGCGCGAATTTCCAGCATAATATTCTTGTCATCGTTCGGATCGCGCGGTAGCAGCAACACCTTCAAACGACTTTCCAAAGTCTCCAGCTTCGACTCAAGTTCCTCAACTTCCATCCCAGCCATAAGCTGCATTTCTCGATCGCTCGCAGCTTCCTTTAGAACTTGCCGCGCGCCCGCTAAATCTTCCTGAGTGGCTTTCCACAGATCAAAAGTATCGACTACTGCCTCCAAGGACGATCGAGCTTTTGCCACCCGTTGGAACTCATAATTATCCCTAGCCACATCCGGGTCAGCCATGCGGCGAGTCAACTCATGAAAAGTTTGCTCTACCGACTTCAATTTATCCAGCAAATAAGATTCAGCCATGTCAAATGTCCTCCGTCAGTTGTCAATCGATTTGAGATTTTAAATTTTAGATTTTAGACTTTAGATTTGAACAGCAGTTGCGATCGATATTTGCGATCGAACTCAACTGCCTGGATAAGCTGTTTCGGCATTTAAATTCTGTATCAAGAATTAGTCCAACTCTTGTGGGGTGGCTTTGAGCAGCGCCCCGAATATGCAATTTAAATGTGCAATAGCATAGCAATCTCAAATCTCAAATCCAAAATCCGAGAGCAGTCAGTCACCAGTAGAAAAAACTACTCCCAACCGACTGCGGACAAATGACAATCCGGCTACTTCTTCTTTTTGCCTTTAGCAGCAGCCTTAGCAGCATCAGCTTTCGGCTCTTCCATTTTCAGCGGCCCAGACAAAGCATCTACCTGGGGCATTTCTACATCCGTCATGCCGTATTTGCGCATAAAGCGTTCCACACGACCTTCAGTATCAATAATCTTCTGAGTGCCAGTATAAAAAGGATGATTTCCCGACCAGACATCAACTTGAAGCTTTGGTCTAGTTGAACCAACAGTCATCACAAGTTCCCCGTTGCAATAGACCTGAGATTCGGGATACCACTCAGGGTGAATACCATCTTTCGCCATTTTCTTTACTCTCTAATTTTTTGACTTTACAACCATTTTAGCTTTGATTTGGTATCAGGAATCCCAAACCAGAAATAGACACCGAAAAAAGGAGGATGGAATCTGGATAAATTTTCCTTCTTCCTTCTTCCTTATTCCCTCTTCCTTCTGCCCTCGATTACCGCTTCGAGTATTGAGGAGCTTTGCGAGCTTTCCGCAAACCGTACTTTTTCCGTTCTTTTGCCCGCGGGTCACGAGTCAAATAGCCCTCAGTCTTGAGAGGCTTGCGGTTGTCCGGGTCTAATTGACAAAGTGCTCTAGCGACACCCAAGCGAAT
>JAYUGZ010000991.1:0-17362 GCA_043767465.1 Cyanobacteriota bacterium | reverse complement strand
CAGGAGATTCACCCTAGCCCACCTTAATCTAATTTTTACTTTTCCCTTATGGAGAATAGCGGGCTCGAACCGCTGACCCCTACAATGCCATTGTAGTGCTCTACCAACTGAGCTAATTCCCCTTTCTTTTCGCGCTCTTCATTATGCCTTGACTGACCAATATTTGTCAATCCTTTTTGTAAAATTAGTTTTGAGCCTTGGATTGGCAAGGCTTTCAGCTATTTCTCAAAAAAACTCTCCTCGCTTCTGGACAATTGTCAAACCCTACTATGATTTAGTAAGTGTGTTGGGATATTGCGGTTAAATGGCTCAAACAAGACCCCATGAGGAAGTAGACGACTACCAGGGCCGCTGCTGAGGCAGCAACTAGGGTGCCGGCTAGCATTAGTGAAAATTCCCGTTGCGCGATCGCCTCCTGCATTAAATGCAAAGACCAGGCAACGAGGGCAACGTCAATTATTAAAATAGAAACCAGCATAAGTTACGATTTGTAACAGCTTACCTATTGTAACAAAACTTTTGGTTAAGTGCAGATAAGCTTATACGCATTTAAGTATTGCGGTTAAACGGACGGGGAGCAGGGAAAACGCAGGATAACGTAATGATAGCTTTTTTTAATAATTACAATATGCAAAGTAAATGAGAGCTAGCTCAGCTTTAGGGGGCGGTTTGAGGGGAAAGCGGGCGATTAAGGAGCGGGATAGCTGCACTCGTGCGGGCTTTTTTGAGGGGTTGGGTGCGATCGCACTGTGAGTATAACTGATTTGATAGCAGAAGGTCTGGGCAACTTTTGGACTTGGATGCTGTAAAATTAACTTGATTAATCTGCTTGAAAAGATGACCAATCGCTCTACTCGCAACCTTTTTCACACCAAAACTCTCAACATAGCTTTGCGTGCATTTAGCTTTCCGCAAGATATGGAAGCACGCCATCAAAAACTGGGAATGTGGATTGCTGCACTGCAAACGGGGACTTTAGATGAGGTGAAAGAAGTTTCGCTGCATGGTAGTTTTCTCAATGACGTTTTTCAGGATGTTTTGGGATATTGCTCGATAATTCCAGGTGCGGGTAAATCGTGGGAAATTCACGCAGAGCAAACGATATCAGATGGTGGCGGTGCTGCTGATGGGGCGATAGGCTTTTTTACTGCTACTGAAAATGCTAAAGGCAAAGTTAAACTACAAGGGAAAGTCATTGCTCCCATTGAACTAAAAGGGGCAAAAAACGATTTAGACCGCCCTGCACCCGGTCGAACTGAGTCAGCAGTTGACCAAGGTTGGCGCTACGCTAATTATACACCGGATTGTCGCTGGATTATTGTTTCAAATTATCGAGAATTGCGGCTTTATCAAACTAACAAAACTCCCGCATATTACGAAAGCTTTTTACTTACAGAACTGGTAGATATAGAAGCATTTAAACGGTTTTACTTCCTGCTGTGTCGCCGCAACTTTTTGCCGCCACAAAACAAACCCGCAGCGATTTCTGCCATTGACAGGTTGTTAAAAGATTCCGAAGTCGCTCAAGAAGAAATTACCAATCGACTCTATCAAGAATATAAAGCAATTCGACTCGATCTCGTCAAGCATTTTCGGTTTGCTGGGCCGCAGGATATTCCCAACCGAGACAGAGTGTTAATTGAAAAAGCTCAAAAAACTTTAGACCGCGTATTATTCATTGCTTTTTGTGAAGACAAAGGATTGCTGCCACCAAAAACTATTAACAAGGCTCACGATAGCCAAGACCTTTACAATCCGCGAACAATTTGGGAAAATTATCTAGCAGTATTTCGCTGGGTTGATGTGGGAAATGATGACCCGCCTGTACCGGGATACAACGGCGGTTTATTTCAATTCGATCCGATTTTAGATGCACAATTGACTGTGCCAAATCTGCTGTGCAGTCAGCTCAATCAGTTGACTAGATTTGATTTTGATACGGAAGTTTCTGTCAAGATTTTAGGGCATATTTTCGAGCAGTCTGTTACGGATTTAGAAGAGTTAAATGCTGAAACTGCCGGACAGGAATACAATCAGAAAAAGGGTAAGCGAAAAACTCAAGGTGTGTTTTATACGCCTGCTTTTATTACTCAGTATATCGTTGAGGTTTCTCTCGGTGGCTATTTGAATCGGCGAGAGCAAGAATTGCGGCATTTTTTCCGCATAGATGAAGTTTTGTCAGCGTCAAATCAGCAGCAAAAGGAAACTGCTATTAAGTTTTGGGAAACTTATCGAGATGAGGTGCTACAAAAAACGCGGGTTATCGATCCGGCTTGCGGTTCTGGAGCTTTTTTGATTGCGGCTTTTGATTATTTGATGCAGCAGTATGAACGAGTAGATCGCCAATTGAATGCCTTGGGATGTACGCTAAATGATGGCAAATTGCTTGAGTTTGACAGAAGCATTTTAAGTAACAATCTTTACGGTGTAGATTTGCTGTCGGAGTCGGTGGAAATTACCAAGCTTTCGCTGTGGTTGAAGACGGCAGAACCTGGTAAAACTCTGACTTATTTGGATGATAATATTAAGGTGGGTAATTCGATTGTCGCTGACTCTAGTTTAGTAGAGCGAGCGTTTAATTGGGAAGCGGAGTTTCCCAATATTTTTGCTGATGGCGGTTTTGATGTTGCGATTGGAAATCCGCCTTACGTTCGACAGGAGTTGCTGTCACCAATTAAGCCTTATTTAAAAGCTAATTATGAATCCTATGACGGTGTAGCTGACCTTTATACTTACTTTTATGAAATCGGGTTAAGGATTCTCAAAGCGGGCGGCTTACTTTCCTATATTGTCACGAATAAATGGCTGCGATCGGGATATGGCGAACCACTTCGTAGGTTTTTTGCTTGTCAAGGTTTACTAGAGCAAATTATTGATTTTGGACACGCCCCAATTTTTGAGGATGCTGATACTTTTCCCTGTATTGTCACAGTCAGAAAACCTAACGCTTCTCCATCTATCTCTGAAACAGAAAGCGAGATTGAGCAAGGTAAATCTGAACCTAATTCGTCTGCGATAGTTTGTCCGGTTCCGCGTGAGGAGCTTGCTAATATCAACCTTATACAATACGTTCAAGAACACGGTTATGAAATTTCTAGATCGCGTTTTAGTGCTGATGCTTGGAGTCTGGAAATTCCGGCTGTTGATGAGTTGATGCAAAAAATTAAACAAGTGGGAGTTCCGCTAAAAGATTTTGCGGGTGTTAAGCCTTTGTATGGCATTAAAACAGGATTCAATGAGGCTTTTTTGATTGATGAAGCCACTAAAAATAGTTTAGTTAAAGCTGACCCTAAATCTGCTGAAATCATCAAGCCATTATTGCGAGGTCAAGATATTAAACGCTGGTCTCCTGAATGGGATGAAGTTTGGATAATCTTCGCTCATAGAGATATTGAGATAGAAAACTATCCTATGATAAAATCTCATCTGGAAAAATATAGAACTAAGTTAGAAGCAAGAGCAGGCAAACAATTATGGTGGCAGTGGCAAGCATCGCCATCTTTTTGCAACCTATTTCTACAGCCTAAACTTATATATCAGGAAATTCAATTTCATCCAGCATATAGCTATGATAATATGGGTTATTTGACAAACAATAAAGCTTTCATTATTCCGACTTCTGAATTGTATATCTTGGGAGTGCTTAATTCAGCACTTATGTGGTGGCATAATTGGCGGTATTTACCGCACATGAAAGATGAAGCACTGAGTCCCGTTGGCGAATTGATGGAAAAGCTTCCGATCGCACCGCCAACTGACCAAATTCGTGCTGAAGTCGAACCAATTGTCAGCCGTTTAATTGAAATTACCAAAATTAATCAAGCAACTCATCAAGATGTCCTGCAATGGTTGGAACTTACTTATAAAATAGAGAAACTAGGACAAAAAATAGAAGACTTTTCTAGTCTTTCCTTTCAGGAGTTTGTAGAAGAAATTAGAAAGCGAATGCCGAAAACTAAATCCTCCGATCCTCTCGGCGTTGCGGGACTAAAAGCAGTCCGCGAAACTTATAATGAGTATGCACCACCGATTCAATCTCGCAAGGCTGAGGCGTTGAGACTCGAACACCGTTTATCCGATTTAGTTAATCAAGCTTACGGATTGACACCGGAAGAGATAGATTTGATGTGGAAAACAGCTCCGCCGCGAATGCCGATCGCAAGACAGATTTGATAGAATAATCGATTATTTTGGGGTAGGGAAACGGCATTGCCGTGTCCTCTCCGTTGTTTAATTTGCCAATTGTTTTAGTGTTTCTACGAAGGTTTGGGCACCCACCATTTGAGACTGACTCAGGGCAGATTTTACTGCTTTTCCTAAAAGCATATTTTCTAATTCCATCAGGCGCTCTATCAAGCGCTGATAGGTATCAGCGGACATAATTACGTGGCCCGGCTGCGATTTATCTGTGAGTAAAACTGGCTCGACAGCCGCTCGGTTAAAGACTGTCCCCTGTGGATTACATACTTCTGCGAGGGTGTAACTTTGCATGACAGATGTGATGAGTGTGGGTTATGTCTATTTTAGGCAAAATTGTGAGGGATTGGGAGACAGAAACACCTTGTTTTTGCGTCCGTGATTATATCATATCAAAGATTTGTGTTTTTCGGGGAAGATTTGTTAGACTGGGATTGTTAGCTAGTGAGTCGATCAACCATACTTTGCACGCGAGGTGAATCATTATGCTCCAAGCATTTGAAGGAATTTATAAAAATGGAGTCATCGAACTTTTAGAATTTCCAGAAAACATTTATGAAAGTCGCGTGGTGATTACTTTTTTGGCTGCGCCATCCATTCCTCGAACGCCTATATTTATCCAGTTTGGAATGTTTGCTGGTACTCAACAATCCACCGCAGACGATTTCGAGATTGCCCAGTTTCAAGGAGATACAGACGATGAATTAGATTGGTCATAACTGCTGATGAAATATGTCATTTAAAAGAGGAAAGCCAATGGTGACGAACCTAAATGTGGATACGGCACTGCTGCAAGAGGCGATCGAACTGGAGCGAGAAATTGCGATCGAAACCTTAGTTGAAATCGCCTTGCGCGAATACATTCAACGCCGCAAACAGCCACAGAATCTCGAACTTAGCTTTGGAGAATCTCTCAGTGCATTTCGTGAAAAATATCAACTGCATGAACTGGGTTTAAATCCTGATGAAATTTGGGGGGATATTCGCGATCGAACTTTTGTAGGACGCGAGGTCATCTTTGAATGACGCTGCGTTATTTACTCGATACCAATATTATCTCCGAACCTATTCGTCCTCTTCCGAATGCCAATGTGATGACTCAACTAATGGAGGCAAAATCCACTGTGGCGATCGCCTCGATAGTTTGGCAAGAAGTTCTGCTAGGCTGCTATCGAATGCCAGACTCTAAGCGCCGCCGCGCGATCGAAGCCTATCTTCAGGAAGAAGTGAAAGTAAAATTACCAATTTTGCCTTATACCCAAGAAGCGGCTGAGTGGTTCGCTAAAGAACGAGCCAGACTTATTCCGATCGGTCTTACACCGTCTTATGCTGATGGGCAAATTGCAGCGATCGCTAAAGTCAATAATCTGATTCTGGTGACACGAAATGTTGCTGATTATGCAAACTTTCAAGATTTGGTGATCGAAAACTGGTTTTCTTAAACTTCAATAAGCATCCATTGCGGTATGAATCTCTCCCTGGGGCAGGGTGAAGCATTTGGCATAAAATCAAAGGAATTATTAAACCGCAGAGGCCGCAGAGGGCGCAGAGTCTCCAGAAGAGAGAGATTAATAATGTCGATACCAACAGATTTGATATGAAGATGAAAAAAGGGGCAACTCGCGTCGCCCCTCATCGTCGATGGGTCGAAATGCGGTCATAAAACCGACACTTCGACTACGCTCAGTGACCAACTACAAAATTAAACTTCCACAGCTATCTTTTGTTCCGAAGCCTCCGGTGAATTCGCTTCACTTGGCGGCACAACTTGCCAGAACTTCGGCAAGTATTCGGCCCAATTTGCCAAAATTTTGTGAGCTTTTTTGCTGTTAGTCCGATCGCACTGCATCTCAATCAACTCCTTCAACTGCGCCTCACCAGCGGCTGTAGAAACCCGCTGCATCTTGACAATCTCCCCGTTGACGTGAGCCGGGAAATTGCCATCTTCATCGAGGAAATAACCCAAGCCGCCAGTCATTCCAGCGCCGACGTTCCGGCCGACTTTTCCTAGGACGACAATGACGCCGCCAGTCATGTACTCGCAACAGTGATCGCCCGCACCCTCAATGACTGCTTTCGCCATTGAGTTGCGTACCGCAAACCGTTCGCCCGCTTTGCCCGCAGCTAACAGGGTTCCGCCCGTCGCGCCGTACAAGCAAGTGTTGCCAACGATCGCATTTTCGGCAGCATCATAGGTCGCACCAGCGGGCGGTTTGATCGCAATTTCGCCACCGTGCATCCCCTTACCAACGTAGTCGTTAGCTTGGCCAGACAGTACCAATGTCATCCCCGGTAAGTTGAACGCGCCGAAGCTTTGGCCCGCGCTACCTGTGCAGTTGAGGGTGATTTCACCAGTAAAACCGGTGTTACCGTATTGCTTGGCGATCGCACCTGATAAACGTGCGCCGACAGTGCGATCGGTATTCACCAATTTTACACTCTTGCTCACAGTGCCGTGATTGGCGATCGCACTTTGAATCTCAACATCCGCCAACAAATCGTCATCCAGCACAGGGCCGTTGGTGTGAATGTCGCCGTGGACTAAGAAAGATCGATCGCCCTTAGTATCCGGTAACTTCGTCAAACAATCCAAATTAATCGCTTGAGTTTTAGTTAGCTTCACCCCTTCGCGCATTTTCAGCAAATCCGCGCGGCCGATGATATCTGCGATCGACTTATAGCCCAGTTTTGCCAACAAACTCCGCACTTCTTCTGCTACGAAATAGAAGAAATTCACCACGTGTTCCGGTGTTCCGGGGAACCGTTTCCGCAAGTGTTCCTGTTGAGTTGTCACGCCCACAGGACAACTATTCATGTGGCAAACGCGAGCCATTATGCAGCCTTCGGCAATCATTGCTACCGTGCCGAAACCATACTCTTCGCCGCCCATTAAAGCGCCGATAATTACGTCCCAACCTGTTTTGAAGCCACCGTCAACGCGGAGTAAAACTCGATCGCGCAACTTGTTCTCAATCAGCACTCGGTGAACTTCGGTCAATCCGAGTTCCCACGGAGAACCTGCGTGCTTAATCGAACTAAGTGGAGACGCACCCGTGCCACCGTCGTGACCGGAAATTTGAATTACATCGGCATTTGCCTTTGCAACGCCCGCTGCTACAGTGCCGATACCGACTTCCGAAACTAGCTTGACGGAAACTCCCGCTTTCGGATTGATTTGATGCAAGTCAAAAATCAACTGCGCCAAATCCTCGATCGAATAAATGTCGTGGTGAGGAGGAGGCGAGATTAAAGTGACACCTGGTTTCGATCGGCGCAAATAAGCAATGTACTCGCTGACTTTCGGCCCAGGTAATTGGCCGCCTTCACCTGGTTTCGCACCTTGTGCGACTTTAATCTCGATTTGTTTGGCGTTCATCAGGTACTCAGGAGTCACCCCGAAGCGTCCCGAAGCTACCTGTTTGATGGATGAAGAGGCTGTATCGCCGTTCTGCAAACCTTTCAAGTGAGGTAGTGTTTGTGAGAAACCCGCCGCGCTCACATCGTTTAGCACGTTGTAGCGTACCGGGTCTTCGCCGCCTTCGCCGGAGTTCGATTTGCCGCCGATGCGGTTCATCGCAATGGCCAAAGTTTCGTGGGCTTCCGGGGATAAAGCGCCGAGAGACATTCCACCGGTGGCGAAGCGTTTGACAACATCTGCTACAGATTCGACTTCTTCGATGGGGATGGCAGGGCGATCGCTCGCAAAGTCCAGCAAATCCCGCAAAGCCGTGACTGGGCGGTTTTCTAGCTGTTTTTTGTAAACTTCGTAATGGTCGTAAGCGGTTTTTGCTTCGGCCGCGTTACCGTTACCGTTACCGTTAGTCTCAGCCTTAAAAGTAGCGACAGCTTTGTGCAAAGCCTTGGCCATTTCCGGGCTGTTCATGTGATATTCGCCACCGCGGCGGTACTGCACGAAGCCGAAGTTTTCCAGCTTTTTCAGCGTCAATTCTGGGAAAACCTGACTGTGGAAAGACATTACCTCGTGAGCAAGTTCCGCCACGGTTAAACCGCCGATGCGGGAAACAGTGCCTTTGAAGCCCAAATTGAGCAAATCGCCACCAATGCCGATCGCCTCAAAGATTTGTGCTCCTTGATAGCTAGACAGCAGCGAGATTCCCATTTTCGACATAATCTTCAGCAAGCCATTTTCCACCGCTGTGCGATATTTAGCTTGAGCTTCAGTGACGGTAATTTTGGGAACCTTGCCGTGTTCCATCAAATTTTGAGTTTTGGTGTCAAACCACCAGCCGCGCACGCTTTCCAAGGCTAAGTAAGGGCAAACAGCTACCGCACCGTAACCGATCAAACAAGCAAAGTGGTGAGTGCTCCAACATTGGGCGGTATCGACAACCAGCGAAGTTTGCATCCGCATCCCGACGCTAATTAAGTGGTGGTGAACTGCACCAATTGCCAGTAAGGGCGGAATGTAGGTACTGTCAGCACTCAATCCCACAGCAACTGATTCGCCTTTTTCCTTCGATGGTCGATCGCTCAAAATCAGAATCGTCGCGCCCGATCGCACTGCATCCACAGCATCTTGACAAAGTTGCTCAACTGCGCCCTGCAAACCAGCAGGCCCGGCAGAAATTTTGTAAAGAGTGGACAGTTGCGTTGCGGGGAAAGACTTTTGGTCTTTCAAGAAAGAGAGTTCAGCGTCGTTGAGTATGGGGGAATCAATTTTTAGCAGCTTGGCATTTTCCGGGATTGCTTGCAGTAAATTGCCGCGCAAACCCATATTCATTGTCAGCGACATCACCATCCCCTCGCGCAGGGGGTCGATCGGCGGATTTGTTACTTGAGCAAACCGCTGTTTGAAATAGTTGTAAAGTAACTGAGGCTTTTCTGACAATACAGCTAAGGGAATATCATCGCCCATGCAGAAAGTCGGTTCTTTTCCAGAACTTGCCATCTCCACAATTACCATATCCAAATCTTCAGCGGTGTAGCCGAAAGCTGTTTGAGTGGCTAACAGCGCTTGCGATTCGAGGGTGGTTGTAGAGGCAAAAGGCTGCGGTTGCAAGGTTTCGCGGTTTTGTTTCAGCCATTCGCCGTAGGGGTGGCGTTTCGCAATCCGCTGTTTTAGCTGCCAATTTTTGAGAATTTCCTTGGTTTGCAGGTCAACTGCAATCATTTGTCCTGGGCCCAAGCGGCCTTTTTCGACAATATCTGCTTCGGGAATATCGACAACTCCGGCTTCGGAGGCGACAATTACCAAACCATCCTTAGTAATGCAGTAGCGGGCTGGACGCAAACCGTTACGATCGAGCGTAGCACCTACTTGCTTCCCGTCGCTAAATACCAGCAGCGCTGGGCCATCCCAAGGTTCTTGAATGCCGCTGTAATATTCGTAAAAATCGACAATTTCGGGATATGAATCTAAATCCGGCTGATTTTTGTAGGCTTCGGGCACCATAATTGTCAGGGATTCCAGGGGACTGCGGCCCGAGTGCACCAACAATTCCATCACGTTGTCCAAGTTTGCCGAATCGCTGCTGTCAGAATTGACAATTGGGTTGAACGTGTCGATATCCGCTTGAGTCCAATTCGGGTGAGATAAATTGGCTTGGCGCGCCGTCATCCAAGTAATATTGCCCAACAGCGTGTTAATTTCGCCGTTGTGTCCCAGCAAGCGCATCGGTTGGGCGAGGTGCCAGCGGGGCATGGTGTTGGTGCTGAAGCGGCGGTGATAGACGGCAAAGGCGCTTTTATAAGCGGGATTTTTGAGGTCGAGGTAAAATTCTGCTAGTACGGCCGATCGCACCATGCCTTTATAGACGATCGTGCGGCAGGAAAAAGAGCAACTATAAAATTCTTGGCGAGTGAATCCTGGGCGATCCGATAGCGAGTGTCCGATCGCGCGACGGGCCAAAAATAACTGTTTGTCGAGTTCGTCTCCGGCTAAGTCTGGTGAACTTACGATTACTTGTTCGATTTGAGGTTGATTTTCGCGCGCTTGCGGGCCCAAAACCGACGGTACAACTGGAACTTTGCGCCATCCCAAAAGTTTCAGCCCGCGTGCTTTGAGAACTTCCTCAACCACTTGCCGCGCGATATTCGCTTGACTTTCATCTTGAGACAGAAACAGCATTCCCACCCCGCAGTTTTCCTGTGGTGGAGGCACAATTCCCTGTTCGGCAAACCAAGAATGCAACAATTCCCAAGGAATTGCCGTCATCAAACCTGCACCGTCGCCGGAATCTTGATCTGCGCTGCAACCGCCGCGGTGTTCCAGACAAGTTAAAGCTGGCAGCGCTTTCTCAATAATCGAGTGAGTAGCTTCGCCGCTTTGGTTGGCAATAAACCCCACACCACAAGCATCTCTTTCTTCTACCAGCCAGTTTTGGCCGGCGTAGGGAGTCCCTCGTTGAGTCTGATGCACGTTGCTGTTTCGATCGATCGTGTTACCCATGTTGATTGAATGTTATTTCTGTGATTGTGTGGTTGATTCGTTTTTATAGCTCGGAGAGAGAATGCTGCCGAGTGGTGGGAGTCTAGTAAATCTTAAAACAGCACATAGCAAGCTGATTTGATAAAAATTTACGTAGATGCTGCCTGTATCTAAGACTGAAACCCTGTTTGAAGATTCTAAATTATCTCGATCGAATCGCTTCAGAGATGTCTCAGAGAATACACTGCTGTGGAAAAGCGGTAATTCTTTGGGAAAATCGCCGCCAGGGAACTAGATACATTGCGGGCGATTCATGCTCGGGATCGCTGCCCCGCGCGTGTTTTTTGTCTGGTTTTTCCTGAGTCCGGTCGATCGCCTTGCAGCGAACATCGGTAGATAGTAACTCTAACTTTATTTTGCTCGCTGCGCTGTTGAGTTGCTTTCGGTCAGCGCTTGCTGACACAAAAGCCACCTACGGGCTCAGTCCGTAGGTGCAATATTCTAGCAGCGCGGTTCACAAACAATGAAACCCTGCCTTATATTATGCAGTTGAATTACATGTGAACTACCTACACCAACCGCAAAGCGGTATGGTCTAGGCTTCCCAATTCATCGGGAATCGCCAAAGCGAACTCCGTAATTCTGTTGGACTTACATTCCCTCCAAGGGCAGGAGTCCTGGTTCCCAAGACCCAATTATGGCGTGACAATCATTACTAGCTACTTTGCCCGCTTGGTGATCGCGGAATTGACTGCTTGGTTTTCACAATCTTTCGTAGCGTTTATGCTGTCTGTAGTTCAATTATATCAAAGATTGTTTGTTTCGGCGGTGATGGTCTTCCTGTCCTATGTCCTTCGGACAGGCTACGCCTACGGAATCGGTCAACCATCACCGCGAAACAAACCTGGCTTTCATCCCACACCAATCTGTAAACGATATGATGTGGGGATTCCCGCCGAACTAGCTAAAACTACACAGCCAAGAACTTAAGATTATCCAATAAAATTAGAATTTTTCACTCCAAGTGCTGTAACACAGGCGTTTTTGACGGTTAATGGTTTTAGGTTTCCAGAAGTAAAAAAAATGCACAGCAGACAAAAACGGCTAGTAGCAGCTAACATCGGGCGATCGAGTATTTGGCCCTGGATGTTGTCCGTCTCGATTTCGCCCGTACTGGCGATCGTCCTGTGCTCAGTCTCGAATCTGGCCGTTGGAGCCCAGTCGGGGGAGAGGGCTGGGCTGATTCATGCTTCCACAGCCCGCCAGGGAATGAATTCCCTGGCTGATAGCGAAAGTCGGTTAAAACCGACTCAAATGCCAACCCACAGTCCTCGACCGAGGACTTCAGCTATGAGACAGGGAATTCATTCCCTGTCGGACTATCGGTTTTTGACTCAATCTATACCGCCAGTTGCCAAAATTAGACAAGGCCGCCAAGTCTCCCTCAACGGCCGCATTCTGCCCCTAGCTTGGACTCAGCAGCCAACAAACAGCACCTCTGCGAATTTCCGAACTTGGATTGCTGATGTGGGATTGATGCAATCTGCGGGAGTAGATTTGCTGTCCACCGCCGACAGTACCAAACAACCGATTCAGTGGTTTTCCGTATCTTTAACGGCAGCTCAAAGTTTGACAGCGCGATCGACAGGCCAGTATCGTTACTTAGATGTTACCGATTTTGCTAAACTTGCCGGCTGGCAAATGTCGATCGACAACAATCTCCTAAAAATCACCACTCAAACTGCAAATGTCACCGGAATTCGGCAAGCAACGAGAGATACGAGCGATCGCATTGTTCTCGATCTCGATCGCAGCGCCCCGTGGCAAATCAACTTTGTCGATACACCCAGCCCGTCGCCAACAGACGACCCTACAAAACCCGCTATCGGGCTGCAAATCGCGCCCGCAGCCCCAAACCTCGAAACACCAGACGACCCGACCAAACCCGCGCGATCGCAGCCGCTAGCACCCGTACAGACGATCGCCAGTCAAGAATGGTCGATCGCGATCGATGCCAAAGTCGCTCCGACTTTAATTCAGCGCACTTTTGCAACCAGTCAACAATTGCGATCGCTAAAAGTCGAACCTGCGGGGAATCAAACTAAAATCAAAGTACAAATTCCCTTAGGTTGGCGGCCGCAAGTTTTCAGTTTAGGAAATCCCCATCGATTAGTAATCGACATTCGCCCGGATTCCTTAGTAGAAAAAGATATTCTTTGGGCACCTGGAGTTCGATGGAGACAACAGTATCAAAATTTAGGAACATCTCGTTTTCCCGTATTTTCCTTAGAAGTAAATCCGCGTCAATCCGGTGTAAAAATCCGACCGCTTTTGAGCAATCCGCCCACAGACAAAGGCAGTGCACCTTTACTGCAAACCGCCGAACTTTCGGGAACGGCTGCTGCAATCAACGCCGGATTTTTCAATCGTATCAATCGCTTAGCTTTAGGCGCGATTCGGCGGGAAAATAAATGGCTTTCCGGGCCAATCTTGAATCGCGGGGCGATCGCCTGGAACGATCGAGGTGAATTTGCGATCGATCGTTTAACTTTGCAAGAAACTTTGACAACTTCTGCGAATCAGCGTTTATCTATTTCACAGTTAAATAGTGCCTACGTGGAATCAGGAATCGGTCGCTATAATCCCGATTGGGGAGCGACTTATACTCCGTTTTCCGACGATGAAATAGTTGTGACAGTTGCGGGCGATTCCCTAGGGGATAGCTTCGCTTCACGAGTTGTCAGCCAATCTCCCGGAGGTGCGGCGGGAAAAACCAATTTTGCAATTCCAGGGAACGGTTATATTTTGGCTTTGCGTTCCGATTTGTCCCCTGCATCTCAATTAGCTGTGGGTACTTTATTGCGTTTGGAAACTAACACAATTCCGGCAGATTTCAACCGCTTTCCTTACATCCTCGGCGGCGGGCCAGTGTTGGTAAAAAATAGTAGAGTGGCTGTGGATGCCAAAGCCGAAGGGTTTAGCGATGCCTATGTTCGACAGACGGCGATTCGGAGTGCGATCGGGCGAACTGCTGCCGGGAATTTGCTGATTGTAGCCGTGCACAATCGCGCGGGCGGCGCCGGCCCAAATTTCGCTGAACTGGCGCAGATCTTGCAGCAAATGGGTGCTGTAGAGGCTTTGAACTTGGATGGGGGAAGTTCAACGAGTTTGTATTTGGGAGGCAGTTTGCTCGATCGCCCGCCGTCCACTGCTGCGAGAGTCCATAATGCGATCGGCATCTTCATCCAACCATAAATCAATCCTCAAAAAAGGTTAGTAGTGAGGACTAAAGTCCTCAGATTTATGCGGACTAAAGTCCTCACTACGAACCAATAGGATATCAATCTGCCATCACAGATAATACATACTCTCCTTGGTTTACTGACTGATTCGTGGAAATATCAAAAACAAAAATATCCGACTCCGCACAAACCTCAACTAAACTCGGAAGTTCCCCATTCTTGTTAAAACTGAGAATTTGATACAGCCGATCGCCCTTTTTGACAAAACTCCCCAATTGCACTCGATTTTGAATCATCCCGCCCGCCGGAGCATAATATTTTTTTACCAAGTGTTTGGGCGTTAAAATCATTTTATTTGCCGTTTCAGGGACGGGAAATCCTGAAATTTTCAACAAACCCTTAGTTGCTAAGTAATTTTTGATTCCCCGCAAACCTTTTGCTACAGACTCGGGATTCATCTGCATCCCGGAACCTAATTCTAAAGTCCAAGCTTCCACATCAAAGGCGTTAGCGCAGCCCGCCCCTACGGGGGCTGCGCCAACGAAGAGGATCGCACTTCCCAACTCGGCTAAACTCTTCTCCAGCGCCAGCCAAGGCTTCAGAAACGCTTCATCAAAAGCATCGCCGTCATACTCGTCGAACAAGATTCCGCGATCGAGCAAAAAGGCCTTCGCACTTTCCTCGCGGGAACTGAAACAGTAAACATAATCTACAGCTTGATTCGTCGAACTGTGCAAATCCAGTACGTAATCAGCATCGAGACACAAAGATTGTAGCTTGTAGCGGTAAATTTCGCTGTAGGGCCTGCAACTGGGAGCATTGATTTTTGCCAACTGTTTCGCAAAACTCAAAGCAATCTCTTTTCTGTAGTTACATTTGATCGTCTCAGCATCGAGATGGATCTGAGACTTTGCAAAAGCCTCGATATCTTCGCCTGCTTTTTCAAAATCCCAAAAAATCCGGTTCCAATCTGCCCCATCATAATGATTGTAGCGGCCGGGCGAGAAATGGTGCGATCGCTGGCTGACACCGACAGGATTGCAAACCGGTACCAGCCAAACTTCGCCGATTAACTGATTGCTATCCAAAGACATTAAAAACTCAATTAACTGGTGGATCACAGCATTGCCACTAATTTCGGCGCCGTGGAGGTTAGACTGTATGTAAGCCTTTTTGCCGGGAACGGCACCTCGAAACTGATAAACTTGCAGCGCCAGCCGATCGCCAGAAGCAAGCTGCACCACAGGAATAGTCGAAATCACAGGAATCATAGACAGGGAAACGGGGAATTGGGAATTGGGCAAACAGGGCATGGGGCATTGGGCACGGAGAATGGGGCATTGGTAGCAAATAACCAATAACCAATAACCAGTAACCAATAACTGATGACTTCTTCCTTCGAGTGCCGATCGGCGGGCGTTGGTCTAAAATCAATACAGTCCTCTGCTGCCTTGCTTTCAGCAAGATTTCAGCATACTTACCCTGAAACCTCATAATAATCCTTGTGTCAGAAACTTCCCAGAACCGCTTAGAGCTGGATCTGAAGGCCATATTTCCATTCGAGCTAGATAACTTTCAGAGAGAGGCGATCGCCGCCCTCGATGCAGGTAAATCCGTTGTCGTGTGCGCTCCCACAGGTTCCGGGAAAACTTTAATCGGCGAATACGCCATCCATCAAGCACTCTCCCGGGGGCGGCGCGTCTTCTACACCACTCCCCTCAAAGCCCTATCTAACCAAAAGCTGCGGGACTTCCGCAATCAATTTGGAGACGAGATGGTAGGTTTGCTCACAGGTGACATTTCCTTCAATCGAGATGCGCCGATTTTGGTGATGACTACCGAAATATTTCGGAATATGCTCTACGGTACGCCGATCGGCGCAGTCGGTGCTTCCCTCACCGGAGTCGAAACTGTGGTGCTCGACGAGTGTCACTACATGAACGATCGCCAGCGTGGTACTGTCTGGGAAGAATCGATCATCTACTGTTCCAGCGAAATTCAACTGCTCGCCCTCTCAGCAACCGTCGCCAATAGCGGCCAACTCACCGACTGGATTAACAGAGTCCACGGGCCCACAGAGCTTGTCTACTCAGACTTTCGGCCAGTGCCCCTGCAATTCCACTTCGCCAACCAAAAAGGGATATTCCCGCTGCTAGACGAAACCGGTAAAAGAGCTAATCCGCGGTTAATCCCCAAAAAGAAGGGGCAAAAAGTAGAAAGAGGCAGCATTCCCACTCCGAGTTTGGCCGAGGTTTTGTCCCGGTTGGACGATCGCGATATGCTACCAGCAATTTACTTTATCTTCAGCCGTCGCGGGTGCGACCAAGCAGTCGCAGAAGTCGGAAATTTCTCCCTGGTTGACGAAGCCGAAACAGCCGAACTCAAACGCATCATTGACGATTTTTTACAGCGAAACCCAGAAGCAGAACGCTTCGGTCAAAAAGAAGCACTTTTAAAAGGCATCGCAGCCCACCACGCAGGTATTTTGCCCGCTTGGAAAGGTTTAGTAGAAGAACTCTTTGGCAGAGGTTTGATTAAAGTCGTATTTGCCACCGAAACCCTAGCAGCCGGGATAAATATGCCCGCCCGCACCACAGTCATTTCCACCCTGTCCAAGCGCACCGACAAGGGACACCGACTGCTAAATGCTTCGGAATTCCTGCAAATGGCTGGTAGAGCAGGTCGGCGGGGCATGGACGAGCTGGGACACGTAGTCGCAGTTCAAACGCGCTTTGAAGGCGCAAAGGAAGCCTCCTATTTGGCAACAGCCAAAGCCGACCCCCTCGCCAGTCAGTTTACGCCCAGCTACGGCATGGTGCTGAATTTGCTGCAAACTCACACTCTAGAGGAAGCTCAAGAGTTGGTAGAACGCAGTTTCGGTCAATACCTGTCTACCTTGTACTTGCAGCCACAGCAATCGGAATTAGACCGAGTGCAAGCTGAATTGGCCCTACTGGAAGAGTCTTTAGCGGCTGGAGGTAATGTCTCTACCCTGGAAAAACAGCTCGCCCATTACGAAAAATTGCAGGGAAGGCTCAAAGAAGACAAGCGTTTGCTGAAAACTCTATTGCAGCAAGCAGAAGAAGCGCGAATTAAGGAGATGTCCGTAGCTGTGGCTTTTGCAGTCCTCGGAACGGTTCTGAGTCTCAAAGGTAAGCACGTTCCGACAGCTAAACGATCGCACACAACAGCCGTGCCCGCCGTACTGGTTGCCAAAATCGCAGGTTCTGGGCAAGCACCAAACTTGGTATGCTTGGGCAAAGATAACCGCTGGTATATCGTCGCCATTAGCGATGTGGCTACTCTGCACGCCGAATTACCCCGCTTGAGCGTCGCAGATACCTTGAACCCGCCGCCGGAAATGGCCGCTCGACTCGGCCAGTGTCGCATGGGAAGTGAAGAAACTGTCTCAATTGCTCAATCTATCCCAGAATTGCCGATACCGGAACCGAGCCCAGGGGCGATCGAGCAACAGCAGAAAATCGCCGCCCTAGAAGATCAACTAGAAATTCACCCAGTTCTAGAATGGGGCAAT
>JAYUGZ010000990.1:0-6779 GCA_043767465.1 Cyanobacteriota bacterium | reverse complement strand
GCCCCCGTGCCGACCCTCTTCATCGACATTTTGTATGTGTTTGAGAGTTCGGGCGGGCACTCTTGGCACCGCCCCTACAAGAGAATGAAATAGCCCTGGTATGTTGCCTCTCGGTTCCGGTTGCACCGGAATTGATATCAATTCATCCTCACGGTAATAGAATAATATCCTGTTGTACCGAGAAACCAGCAGGCTTATTCTCAAGAGTTGCAAACTGAACAGAACCGAAGGATAAAGCACCAGTATTGCCGTTATAGCTGAATTGGTTTAGGGAAGTAGCCCCAAAACTGCGGTGAATTTCAATTTTGTCAACTTCACTCTTTTGGAAATCTTTGATGGTATCAATGCCTGTGGGGGCAAAATAGAATCTGAATCCATCTGCGCCTGCACCACCCCAGAGAATGTTATTGCCGGCAGGATCGATATCGCCACCACCAATTAAGACATCATTACCATTACCGCCATAGAGGATGTCGTTACCACCACCACCGGAAAGTTGGTCATTATCATCGTTGCCGTAGAGGATATCGTTACCCTTCATGCCTTGTAGGTTGTCATTTCCAGCATCACCTAAAAGCGTGTCAGATCCATCACCACCAAGAATGATATCTTTGCCACCTCTACCATTGATTAGATCGTCTCCACTCTCACCTTTGATGAAGTTCTTGCCGGCGTTACCCAGAATATAATTATTCAAGTCGTTACCGGTGCCATCGATATCAGCAGTATCACTCAAGGTTAGGTTTTCGACGTTTGCACCCAAGGTATAGCTGATAGTGGAAGTGACTACGCTATCAATGCCTTCGCCTGGTTTTTCGGTAACTAAATCACCAACATTATCAACAAGAAATTGGTCATTACCTGTACCACCAAACATTTCATCGGCACCAGAACCACCATAAAGTTGGTCGTCTCCAGTACCACCATAGATTTGGTCGTCTCCATCGCCACCATTTAGGAAGTCGTTACCGCCTGCACCAAATAAGTAATCGCGATCGCCCAAACCATACATCGAGTTGTTGGCATCATTGCCCACCATAGCATTGTGCGCGTTGTTGCCCGTGCCGTCAATGGCAGCGGTTCCTTTCAAAAACAGGTCTTCGACGTTTACTCCCAAAGTGTAGCTTACAGTGGATTCTACTCGATCGATACCTTCGGCAGTATTTTCGACAACTACGTCACCAATATTATCGACAAAATAGGCGTCATTACCGCTACCACCATACATTTTGTCTGCACCAGAACCACCATCAAGCTCATCGTCTCCGGCTTTACCGTAGAGTGTATCGTTACCTGCCAACCCTGTGAGGGTATCATTGTCAGGGGTGCCATTTAGTAAGTCGTCATTAGGAGTACCTGGAATCTTAGCCATCTTGAATTTCTCCAAAAACAATGATCAATTTGTCTGAACTGCATCGGGCGATAGCAAGCGCCACGATCCGTTAATAACTTATCTGCAATTTGTGAATTAGAGTAGCAATTTGCAGATACCAGGTGCGGCGATAGGTGTTGCACTCAAAACTTTGCTGTGAATTTGAGTGAAATGTAAATTGGCAGAATAGGAAATACTGCAATACTGAAACAGTATGAGGTTGATTTCCTGATTTGTTGAAATCTAACGCTGCACTTGATATATCAACTTTCTCCTGATTTATGGTGAACGTCCAGGACAGTTAGACACTTAAGTTAGCCACTTAAGCCTTGCTCTACAAATAACCGATCTGTTAAGCTTGAAAGGTATGCCATACAAAGATTTGAATTTTTACAAAAATAGTTAAATTCAACGATTCAGTCACTTATGCTGTAATATAATGCTTAACTTATGCAACAGTATTGGTAGGGTGTGTCGCCATCAACCATCCCTAACAAAAGATATAAAATTTCACAGTGACGCACAAGCGACAATATTTAAGAAAACAAACCCAACATTTGTGTTGTAGCAATAATTTTGCCAATTTGTATGATTTAAAACAACAAAAGAGTACCTAATAGGTACTCTTTCAACACTTCTCGGTTAAGCCAAAAAGCAGGTAAACTGGTGTTAATTCGTGGAGCGACGAGGGGGTAATCCTGCTTTCTTCAATGATGCGATTCGATACAACCCTTTCTGCATGAAAATGCGAAAAGCTTTACTTCTGCACCACTAGCGGGCTTCTGAGGACTGAAGTCCGAACGATCGAACCTAGTTTTGTGCTAATTCCGGCGGGCGGCCCATTAAGCCGGTCATCAACCGCAATGCTACAAACCTGACTGGGGGAATTGTTCGCAAACACCACAATCCGAAGCGGCGAAATGCGACTACTGGTAGCCAAGTATTGGAAAATAATCTGTCTAGGAAATCGGTAAATCCTAAGACTATTAAATTCTCTTTTTTGCGCCAGTTGTGATACCGTTTCAATACTCGCAAATCGCCGATGTCTTCGCCTTTGGCTTGGGCTTGCTGCAAGATTTGGGCGATCGCCCCAGCGTCACGAATACCCATGTTTAAGCCCTGTCCGCCCACGGGATGACAGCAGTGGGCAGCGTCGCCAATCAGTGCTAATCTGGGCAACACGTAGCGATCGCTCTGCATTAACTGCACCGGAAACAAAAACCGATCGCTCTCCAACTCCAAACGCCCCAACAGCCCGCCAGTGCGCTGTTCTAACAAAGCTAAAAACTCTGTTTCATCCATTGACTGCAAAGCTTTTGCTTCCGCGTGGGGTGCTGTCCAAACTACTTGACAACGGTTCCCCGGTAATGGTAAGACTCCCATCGGGCCACTCGGCCAGAAGCGCTCAAAAGCAATATCGTGGTGCGGTTTTTCTGCTTTAATGGTGATCGCAACGCAGGATTGCCAGTATTTCCAGCCGCGAGTGCTGATGTTGGCTGCGGTGCGGATGCGCGATCGCGAACCGTCGGCGGCTACTAATAATTTGGTGCGAATTGTGCGAGTTTCGCCGTTTTGTTTAATTTGAATTTCGGCGGAATTAGTTAAATATTTTACTTCGACTACTTCTGCAGGACAAACCCAACTAAAATTCGGGTTTTTTGCCAAGGATTCCTGCAAAGCTGACAGCATGACTCGGTGCTCGCCAACATAACCTAAAGCTGCTTTTGGTACAGGTAATTTGCCAGTATTTCCTAAATCGGGGCGGTGGAATTCGACAACACCGGGATAGTCGCCGTCGCAGAGGCTAATTTGCTCGAAGGTGGTGATTTGTGGCAGGATTTGCTCCCACACGCCGATGCTTTCTAAGATCATTCCTGACAGCAGGGTGATTGCATAAGCTTGTTTTTTGGCTGCTGCGGCTGCGGGGAGTTGGGTTTCAATGATGGCGATTTTTAAGCCGGAATCTTTGAGGGCGCAGGCTAAGGTGGCGCCGACTATGCCGCCGCCGACGATCGCGATATCATAGTCGAGTGCGGGGGTTTGGGTGGAGGCTGTGGTTGGAGAAAGTTGGTTTACAGGCATTTTCAAGGGTTTTATTTAAGTGAATAATCATATTTACTCTTGTATTGTAAAGAATTATTTCGATTTTGGGCGATCGAGCGGCCAAGAAGGATGTGGGGAGACTCCTGGATGCACTCGTCATCTCAGAAACCCGGTTTCTGGCGTGATTTATCGTCACTCAACCCAAAACTCGTAGAAACCGGGTTTCTCGCCCATGGGTGACGTTCAGAAATTAATGACTAATAACTAATGACTGATAACGTTCGCTCGGGGGGGACAGCACTTCTTCCGACTTCACGCTTGACGAATTCCTAATGACTAATGACTAATGACTGATGACTAATGACTGATTACCATTTCCTTGATGTTTTCCGTCGCCAAGGCTGATAGATTCTGGCGAATGGGAATCTCGATGATAAATTCTGCACCGGCCCCGGGCGCGGAAATACACTGCAATTTGCCTCGGTGTTTTTCGACTATAATCTGATAGCTAATTGACAATCCTAACCCGGTGCCTTTCCCGACTGGTTTAGTAGTAAAAAATGGGTCGAACAATTTGCGAATGACTTCAGGATTGATTCCCATCCCGTTGTCAGCAATCCGAATTGTTACGGTGTCTGAATTCACACTGGTGTTAATCCGAATTGTGTTGGGGCTAGCATATATTTCTTTTGAGGAACGCTTGCTGTTGTATTCTTCCAGGGCGTCGATCGCATTTGCTAACAAATTCATAAATACTTGATTGAGCTGACCTGCATAGCACTCGACTTTTGGGAAGTGGCCGTATTCTTTGATAATCTCGATCGCCGGACGAACTGCATTAGCTTTGAGCCTGTGCTGCAAAATTACCAAAGTGCTGTCGATTCCTTCGTGAATGTCTACTCGCTTCATTTGCGATTCGTCGAGTCGGGAAAAGTTGCGCAAGGAGACAACTAAGTCGCGGATGCGATCGGCTCCTACTTTCATTGATTCCAAAATTTTCGGAAAGTCTGCCATTAAGAAATCGATTTCAATCTCTTCGGCTGATAAAGCAATTTCCGGGACAGAATTTGGGTATTTTTCTTGATAAAGGTGGAGCAAATCGAGTAAGTCTCTGGCGTATTGGCTGGCGTGGGTGATGTTACCGTAGATGAAGTTAATCGGGTTGTTGATTTCGTGGGCGACTCCGGCGACTAGCTGTCCGAGGGAGGAGATTTTTTCGGTTTGAATTAGTTGAGTTTGAGTGTCGTGCAAGTCGCGGAATGCTTTTTCGAGTTGGGTTGCTTGCGATCGATATTGCCCTGCTGATTGCTTGAGTGCTTCCAAAACTTGGACTCGATCGCTAATATCTGTGTGAGTGCCCACCCATTCGCGAATGCTGCCGTCTGCTGCTAAAACTGGCACTGCGCGCACCCAGAAGTGGCTGTAGCTGCCGTCGGCGGCTCGCAAGCGGTGCTCGACTTCATAAAGGTGTTTGGCTTCTACTGCGCGCATCCAAGCTTGCGCCGTCAACTCGCGATCGTCTGGGTGGATTGCCGAAACCCAGTTTTCTGTAGCTTCTTCCAAAGTTTGACCTGTATATTCCATCCAGTCGATCGGTGCGATCGGCTTTCCCTCGGCGTCTGTCATCCATACCAGTTGAGCGGTAGCGGCGATCAGCGATCGGTAACGTTCCTCGCTCAGACGCAGGGCTGTTTCGGCTTGTTGGCGATCGCTGATGTCCCGGGCGATCGTTGAAATGTATTCGAGTTTGCCGCCCGGTGCTTCGTGGGAGATGATGACTTGGCTGACGGGAATTTCGAGTCCCGATGCTGACACGAAGGTTGTTTCTCCGCTCCAAACGCCCTCAGAAATAGCAGTGGCGATCGCGCCTTTCAATGTGCTGCGGGCTGACGCTGCCGAGAATTCTCCAACTTGTCGGTGGGATATATCTTCGTTTTCGTCGATACCCACCATTTTTCTGCCTGCTTTGTTAATGTAAATCGCGCGTCCTTGGGGGTCGCAGATACCTACAAAATCCGGCGTTGCTTCCAGAATTGCTGCCAGACTTCTGTTGGCGATTTCGGCTTGTTTGCGTTGCGTAGCTGCCGCCACGGCATCGGAAATATCCCGCGCGATACTAACTATACCGCTGATATTTCCTTGCCCATCCCGGTAAGCGTTTTTTGTAGAAAGAAATGTCCGCAATTTTCCTTCGACTGGCAGTTCTTCTTCCATGACTTGCGTTTTGCCCACCATCATGATTTGGCGATCGGTTTTCATGATATTGCCCGCAATTTCCGGCGAAAACAAATCGCTATCATCTCTGCCGATAATGTCCTCAAAAGACTTACCAATTATGCTAGCTCCCGCAGCGTTGAGCATCAGGTAGCAGCCCTGAATATCTTTGACAAATAGGGCTGTCGGCGTACTATTGATGACTGTCAGCAATAGGTTATAGTTTTTTTGGAGTATCTGCTCTGTTGTTTGAGAGTCGAGAATTTGCTGCTGCAATTGCTCATTGACGAGTTGCAGTTGGAGAGTCCGTTTTTCAACTTGAGTTTCTAAGTCTGATTTCGCTTTTCTGAGTCCCAGTTCCGCTCGATAGCGCTTCCGATCTGCCGTGCAGAGAGTTTTCGCATTCTGCCAAATCAGAAATGTAAAAATAATCACATTCAATACGCTTAACAGTGATATTCCTACTTCTGGCGGGTAGGCTTGCAACCGCTCTCCCGACATGATGAAATAACCGACTAAAGGCGGGATAATTATTGCCTGTGGCAACAAGCGCCTTGCCATGATTCCTCCCTCGCGATCGCTCGCAATTACTGCCATAAATCCTCGCTCTGGGCTGGCAAATAAAATGCCTAAGCTCAGCAACATAAATGCTGCGGACGTGTTCAAAGCCATTCCTGTCCGAGTGCCAATTGTGTAAAAGAAAGATATGCCGTAGATGTAGCCGATTAAACCCAGAAATGCAATTAAAAATGCACAACAGCTTAAGATTTGAATCCGCAGGTATTTGGGTCGCTGTACTGACAGCAGCAGCAGCGCTATTCCCAGCAATAAAAAACTAGCAACAGTATTCGGCGCCATGCGTCCCGGCGCGAAGGAGTTTGTCAAGGTGGAACTGTGTTTAAATAGCAGTTGGTCGATGCCTAAGTCTAGATTAAAGCTATATTGAACTAGGGTGAGAAAGCTAATTAATATAATTAAAAATGAAGCACTAAAAGTTAAATATTTATAAATCTTTTGATGTTTGATTGTTGTTAATTCGGCACGTCGCTGCTGTTGGAAAAACAGGGACAACCCGCCTAAAATAAAGCAGATTGCAGTATTGAATTTCATGCTCGGGAGTCCGGGCAGAATGCTCTTTAAGAGTTGCAGA
>JAYUGZ010000989.1:0-2740 GCA_043767465.1 Cyanobacteriota bacterium | reverse complement strand
AGGCTTTATTTTCGGCAGTACAGTTCGTTCGATCGGCGTTCCTCCGGATTTAAATCTCTACACCCTCTGATTCTGGAGAATGTTCAATGTCAATCTATGTCGGCAATTTATCCTACGAAGTAACGCAGGAGCACCTCAGCCAAACTTTTGGAGAGTACGGCACAGTAAAGCGCATTCAGTTGCCTGCTGACCGCGAAACAGGTCGGATGCGTGGCTTCGCTTTCGTAGAAATGTCTACTGAAGCAGAAGAAACCGCAGCCATTGAGGCTCTTGACGGTGCTGAGTGGATGGGTCGCGACCTCAAGGTCAACAAGGCAAAACCCCGTGAAGAACGTGGTTCTTCCAACAGTGGTAACTGGGGCAACAACGACCGCTCTTCTCGCCGCTACTAAACCCACCCGAGCTAAACTTTTAGCTGATTGGTGTGTTGGGCCGGAGCGAGCAGCAAGTCAACAATCATTCTCTGTTGAGAATATCCGTTGAGAAATAGTTGATTCTGCGATCGCACCGTGTCTGAAAGTCCTCAAAATATTGCTAGACAATAGTTTGAGGCTTTTTTATGGCAAAAATTTATGCAACGTAGACTAAATCATCTGATGTCGGGTAAATTAACCGCAATAAAAGTAGGGGCTGGTTACACCAACGATCTATAATTCAGACAAACCATCTGGATAAACCCCCCCACCACAAAACCGTATGTGATGGCGGGTAATTCAACGGACATGACATCGCGGGTATGCTCAAAAAAATATTTAGGCAAATTTCTAAGTTAGGCAGTGATGAAGACTTTCTGCATTTCACAGAAAACGTAGAAGTCATAATATCCAAAATTTTATCGCTGGCGATGATTGTGGTAATTATCGTCAGTGTTTGTGATTTGATGATTTTTTTAGCAAGAGAATTGTTTAATGACCACGAGACTTTTTTGTTAAAAGATACGTTATTTATCATATTTGGGTTATTTTTAAATGTTTTAATTGCTCTGGAAATCTTGGAAAATATTACCGCTTATCTAAAAAAGCACGTAATTCAAGTAGAGCTAGTTATTGTAACTTCTTTGATAGCAGTATCTCGAAAAATCATCATTCTCGACCTAGAAAAGAAAACCGCAGCCGACTTGATTGGTTTGGCGGCGGCAATTTTCGCCCTTTCTATCAGTTACTTGATAGTCCGGTATGCAAATAAAGGAAATGATTAATATCGGGAATTGGAAATTGGGAATTGTTAATAACTAACACCAAATCCGGCTTTAATACTCCTTTCCTTTATTTTGTATTCCCTCTCAGCTAGGACGAGAATTTGTTGTGCGATTTCAATCGCCCAGTCTTCTAGATGTCTTCCAACAAACCAGGAGGAGGCACAATTTCAATTCTTCGTTGTTCTAAGTCAACAATTGGCACAATCTCTTGCACAAAAGGAATCAAAATTTTAGTAGATTTAGGCTCTTTAACGCGAATTTTCCGTGGTTTGCGGGTATTTCTGGGGTCAGCGTTTGCTGTGGGAGTTTTAGGCCGTTTTGGCTTTTCTAGTCCTGGGGCGACAGGTTGCGGCGCTGTTAAATCTGTTTCTACTTCTAAAAGGTCGTTACCTGCGGGAATAATATCACTTACCTTACCCAAGATTTCCCCGGTTAACTGGTTAAAAACTTCCATACCGATCAAATCTTGCACGTAAAACTCATCAGATTCGAGGTAAGGTCGATCGCCCTTTTCGATTAACAACTTGCAGCCCCGCAGCGCCTCAGCACCATCGCGGTCTTCAATACCCTCCACCTCTACAGCATACAACCCTTTGCCTGGAATGTAGCGACCGCCCAAAAACTCGATCGGCTCCGGCTCAGTTTTTTTAGGGCGCAAAAGCCACCGCTTCCCCGGCTCAATAAATCTTTCCGGGAAATCCGAATCGGGATAGACTCGCACTTCCCCATCCAAACCTTGAGCTGCTACAATTGTACCGATTTCTATCCACTCAGACATAGATTATATTACTCAAATTGCTAATAATTAGTCAGTAGTCCTGCCGTCGGGCCGTCCTGCCGTCGGGCCGTCATTGGTGATTGGTAATTGGGCAATTCTCACCTTCTCCCCCTATTCCTTCTTCTTTTACACCAACCCCGTCCTCAGCGCCACAACTGCTGCTTGCACGCGATCGTCCACAGCCAACTTATTCATAATACCGCGAACGTGAGTTTTAATAGTATTTGGACTCAAATAAAGCGCTGCTGCTATTTCCGGGTTGCTGTTACCTTCCACCATTAATCTTAACACCTCCAATTCCCGCTGTGACAACTGACCAAAAGTAGTTGTAGAAGCAGGAATTGGGGGTTTGAGGTGTTCGATCACAGTCCTGGCAATTTGAGGGTCAAGATATGTAGCACCCTCAGCAGCCGCAGCAATCGCCGCTAACAGCCTATCTATAGAAGCACCTTTAATACAATAAGCATCAGCACCGCTAGAAAGAGCAGCAATAATTTCAGTTTCTGCCGTATGAGAAGTTAACATTACCACTCTAACGGACGGCAGTTGTGCTTTAATTTGCTGCGTCGCTGCTATGCCGTCCAGCCGTGGCAAACCAATATCCATCACAATAATATCAGGTTTGAGTTTTAGTGCGGCTGCTACACCTAAATAACCGTCTTCTGCTTGTCCTACTATTTCTATTTCTGGGGAATCGGCTAAAACTTGCTCTAATCCCAGTTGCATCATCGGATCGTCTTCAACAATTAAAATTCTCATTGTTA
>JAYUGZ010000988.1:0-2744 GCA_043767465.1 Cyanobacteriota bacterium | reverse complement strand
GGAAAGATACAGCCAAAGCTGGAGCCGCAGGAGGTGGTTATTGGGGTAGCTTTGTCGGAGGTTTATTTGGCATTTTAGCAGGGGCTGGAGTGCTGTTTATTCCCGGAATGGCTCCGATCGTCGTTGCTGGCCCCATTGCTGGGGTGTTGGCGGGTTGGTTGGAAGGAACGCTGGTTGGTGGCGCTGGTGCTGCTGCTGTAGGAGGATTGGCTGGTGCCTTGGGAGGATTAGGAATCCCGAAGCACGAGGTAGTGAAGTACGACACTCAAATTCAAGCAGGCGAGTTCATTATCCTGGTGACTGGTAGCAATCAGGATGTCAGTCAGGCGAAGCAGATGCTAGACAGAATCAGTCAGGAAATGAGTATGTCGATCGCAGTCTAAGACTTTTTTAATAATACAGGAGTATTCCACTCCAAAAAGTCCGTCAGGTTCACGAGTTGAATCAAGGCGATCCTCTTCGTTGGCGCAGCCCCCGTAGGGGCGGGCTGCGCTAACGCACTTGGGGCCAATCAGTCATTTACGTGCGATCGTCAACCGTCCGTCCTACAACTATTGAAATCGAGGAAAACTTTCATGCAGATTCAAATTTTAAACTCGCACGCTCATGCAAACAGTCAGCCCACAGAATAAAAATAGGAAGGAATCATCATGGTGAATAAAATGGAAATGGCAAACAAGATTGAAATCAACAAATCTGTGCCCCGCGAGCGATGGGGTGAATTTTTCGATCAGTTTACCGATGGCAATCGCGGACGGCGTATTTCGATCCAAATTATCGGTTCAGAAATCGGTGACGCAGAATTGATTAAGAATGCACCTCTTCATTCGATGGTTTACGATCGCCCTGGAAAGGGAGATGATTTGGTGATTGAAGTGGGTAAAGATGAGGTGACTTACGCTCACACCGTCGATTCACCCACTGAAGTTTTAACCGGACAAAACTCAAATGGTGTGATGGTAGCACTTCGGATTAGTAACGCTGCTGGGACACAAACATTGATCGAACTACAAGTTAGTTGAGCTGCTTGAATAATCCTGAGTTCAATTTAAACAGCATCGAATGTTTCATTACCCAAACTCAATAACTGGCCGTAGTCAATATGTCTGAGATTCAAAACAAAGTGGTAATCATCACTGGAGCCAGCAGTGGATTGGGTGAGGCGACTGCGAAGCGACTTGCTGCTAGTGGAGCCAAACTGAACTGTGAGGATGCCTTTGATGTTGATTAGTCGATCGAATACTTCAACCAATCCGAACTCAACCGATCGCTCAGTCCCTGCTCATCCGAGCGTTCATCTCGGTATGGGCGCAAACCTTTTTGACGGTGGGTGTTCGTTTCGAGTCTGGGCACCAAATGCGATCGCAGTTTCGGTTTGCATTTGGCGAGACGAACGGATGTCTCAAGTTTTACTCGCGCCAGAACGGAGTAATCCTAGCTATTGGTCAGTTGATGTTGCGGGCGTTGTGGCAAATCAATTCTATCAGTTCTTAATTGAAAACAAAGGCGGCGATGCCACCAATCCCGGCGGTACTTTTTCTCGTGTGGATGCCTATGCACGGCAAGTCGAAAGTGCCGAAGATAACGCCAGAGGAATCGTCGTTGATTGGCGGCAAAAATGGTCTGATTTTACTACACCTAAATTTGACAATCTAATTATCTATCAAGCTCATGTTGGCTCGTTTGCCGGACTACACGATCGCCTGAACATTCCAAATTATGCCACGTTTGCCGACTTTCATACGAAGCTGGAATACATTCGAGAACTTGGATTTAACGCACTGCAATTATTGCCGATCGCCCAAGTTGATGGCGTGGATAACGAAGGCTATGGAGCCACCAACCTGTTTGCACCTCATAATGGGTACGGGACTCCGGCAGAGCTGCGATCGCTCGTTGATGCTGCACACGATCGCGGTCTAGCCGTGATTTTTGATGTGGTGTATCATCATGCTTCGACCAGTCACAATCATTACTGGGAATATGACGGTAATACGACTGATAGTGGCGGCATTTATTTTGAAGATCCGTTTCAATATGAACCAGCCCGTGATGAAGATGGTCGATCGTTTGCTCACTGGAAATCGGAAGTGCAAAACTTTCTACTTGACAACGCGCGGATGCTGTTGAATGAATATCATGGCGATGGTTTGCGGTTCGATATGGCGCACAACATGACGTGGAAATGTACTCAACATATTATTGCAGGACTGCGAGAAAATCCCTATTGGCATGATAAGTATTTGATTGCAGAATGGACGGCAGATCAGCGGGATCGCTGGGGTAAAGTCATCCGCGAATTAGGATTCAATGCGGTTTGGGGGATGGCAGATCCGTTCGCCTATCGTCGCGCTGCAAATGGAGAGAATGCGATCGATGAACTAAAGTCATTTATCGGCTGGATGGGATTCGATCGTCCTTGGAATTTGGTGCGCTATTTGCTCGGTTCGCACGATCAAATTGCTGATGGTAATAGTGGCAATCAACGCGAAAATCGCTATTTTGTTGAGCTATTTGGAGGGCGAGATAACTGGTATGCGCGATCGAAAGCGCGACTCGGTTGGGCCTTAAATGTGGCGATTCCCGGCACGCCGATGCTGTTTATGGGTTCGGAATGTCATCACTGGGTTATTGGTGGCCCAACCCCGATCGCAATCCAGCCACTTCAGAACATCGATTTGATTGGGAAATTGCCGGAGATGCGATCGGTATCTCCATGCGAAATCTGGTGAGAGATGTCAATT
>JAYUGZ010000987.1:0-6805 GCA_043767465.1 Cyanobacteriota bacterium | reverse complement strand
TCCGGCGGCGCTTTACCCGTAGAAAACTGCGTGCTGATTGTCACAGCCCTGATGCGAAAAATCCTGAAAGTAGACTTAGAAAATCAGCAAGTAGTCGTACAACCAGGCGTAATTAATAACTGGGTAACGCAAGCAGTTAGCGGCGCAGGTTTTTACTACGCGCCCGATCCTTCCAGTCAGATTATTTGCTCGATTGGTGGCAACGTTGCCGAAAATTCTGGTGGCGTTCATTGCCTGAAATATGGAGTTACAACCAATCATATTTTAGGATTGAAATTGGTAATTCCAGACGGTTCAATTGTCGATGTCGGCGGCGAAATTCCCGAAATGCCGGGTTACGATTTAACTGGTGTATTTGTCGGTTCCGAAGGCACTTTAGGCATCGCCACAGAAGTTACTTTGCGAATCCTGAAAGCGCCGGAATCGATTTGCGTTCTACTGGCAGATTTTCCTAGCATAGAAGCAGCGGGCGAATCGGTTTCCGATATTATCAGCGCTGGGATTATTCCCGGCGGCATGGAAATCATGGACAACATCAGCATCAATGCTGTGGAAGATGTTGTTGCGACAGGCTGCTACCCGCGCGATGCGGCCGCAATTCTACTGATAGAAATAGACGGTTTAGAAGTGGAAGTTGCTACAAATAAACAGCGAATTTCTGATATTTGCAAGCAGAATGGAGCGCGAAATATCACGACGGCTCACGATCCAGAAACGCGGATGAAAATTTGGAAAGGGCGGAAAGCTGCTTTTGCGGCGGCGGGTCATCTCAGCCCGGATTATTACGTGCAAGATGGCGTAATTCCGCGCACGCAAATGGCTTATGTTTTGAAAGAAATTGAGGGTTTGAGTGAGAAGTACGGTTATCGGATTGCGAATGTATTTCACGCGGGAGATGGGAATTTGCACCCGCTGATTCTGTACGATAACTCGGTAAAAGGTGCGCTGGAAAAGGTGGAAGAGTTGGGCGGGGAAATTCTCAGGCTTTGCGTGAAAGTTGGCGGCAGTCTTTCGGGGGAACATGGGATTGGTGCTGATAAGAAGTGTTTTATGCCGGATATGTTTTCGGAGGTAGATTTGGAGACGATGCAGTGGGTGCGTCATGTGTTTAATCCGAAGGGTTTGGCGAATCCTGGGAAGATGTTTCCGACGCCGAAGACTTGCGGGGAAGCGGCGAGGGCTAAGGTGGAAACTATGAAGAAGTTGGAGGGTGCAGAGGTTTTTTAAATCCCCAGATGCAGACGGCGGTTGAAACCGCGTCTACACAAACAAAACCCGCCTCCGCGGGTTGAAGAGAGTAACATAATTTAACCGCAATTACCTAGATGCAGATGGCGGTTGAAACCGCTTTTGACCTCTTACTCGAATGTGGCGAAGCGCCCGTCATCCGAGTAAGAGGTCAACCTATAAAAACGTGTTAGCCTTCCCGAAGGGTAGTCCGCCGGACGCCGACTGAATAGGTAAAATAATTTTCATCGACTACTCTTCTCTTCAACCCGCGGAGGCGGGTTTTGCCTGTGTGCCCGTAAAACTTCGCGGTTTAAACCGCCGTCTGCTGCATCTACAAACAATTTTTATTATGGCTAACCATGCTAATGTGCGATCGCAATTTTGATGGTAAATTCCGTGCCCTTGCCCAATTCCGAAGTACAATATAATTCGCCGTTGTGTCTTTCTACAATAATTTGATAGCTAATTGACAAACCCATGCCCGTGCCTTTGCCAATGGGTTTGGTAGTAAAAAATGTATCGAATATGCGCTGTTTGACTTCTTCGGTTATTCCGGGGCCGTTGTCGGAAATCTTGATTTCTACAAAATTGTCAACAACTTCTGTGCAAACCTTAATCTGGTTGGTATTCTCTGATATTTGTTCAACAGTTAGTTGACTATTTACATCATCTAAAGCATCGATCGCATTGCTGAGGATATTCATGAAAACTTGATTTATCGGCCCGGCAAAACACTCGACAGGCGGCAAATTCCCGTATTGTTTTACAATTAGGATTGGCGGCATTTCTCCGTTTCCTTTCAAACGGTGATTGAGTATTAATAGGGTGCTGTCAATACCTTCGTGGAGGTTAACGGGTTTCATCTGTGAATCGTCGTGCCGCGAAAAGTTCCGCAGCGACTGCACAATCTGGCAAATGCGATCGACGCCAACGCTCATTGAAGACAGTATTTTGGGTAAATCTTCCGCTAAAAAATCGAGGTCATTATCTTCTCTTTCCTGTTGAATCTCCGCAACTGGATTGGGATAGTGCTGTTGGTAAAGTTCCACAAGGTGAAATAAGTCTTGAGTATAATCTTTGAGGTGCGCGAGATTGCCGTGAATAAAGCTGACGGGGTTGTTGATTTCGTGAGCGACTCCGGCAATTAGCAATCCCAAACTCGACATTTTTTCGCTCTGGACTAATTGGGAATGAGTGGTTTTGAGTTCCTCAATTGTTGCTGCTAGTTGTGCTGATTGTTCTCTGCTTTGTGCTTCGGATTTTTGCAAGGCTTCTTCGGCTTGTTTGCGATCGGTGATATCTCTCTGTACGCCGATAAAATGAGTTAATTTTCCGGTTCTATCGCGCACGGGAGATACTGATAAGGCATTCCAAAAAGTGGTTCCATCTTTACGGTAATTTTTTAATATTACCTGACATTCGCTATGGGTTTTCAATGCTTGGCGGATTATTTCTAGGGCTTTGGAGTCGGTATCTTTTCCTTGCATAAATCGGCAATTTTTCCCTAAAATTTCTTCGCGCCGATAACCTGTCATGCTTTCAAATGCGGGATTGCAATAAATAATTGGATATTCTGGCTTTGTGGCGTCAGCAATGGTAACTCCGGTGCTGGTAGCGGCCATAGCCCGATCGTACAACCAGAGCATTTCCTCTGCGCGTTTGCGATCGGTAACATCCCGCAACGTCGCTAAATAAGCCATTTCTCCCTCCCATTCCGTTTCCACCACCCGCATTTCTACTACAGCATTTGCTTTGTGCTTGCGAATAGCTTCAACTTCTGTTTTCACGACGCGCATTCCTGGTGTTTCTGTTTCTCCCACCTGCGGAATAATATCCGTATCCATCTCAATATCGCAAGCTGAACCTTCTACTACCAAATTGCCAAAAAATTCTTGACCTAAAAGTTCCTCTGATTTGCAGTTAAACAGCGCTTCTGCTGACGGGTTGGCAAAACAGACAAGCCCTCGTTTGTTGACGATTGCGATACCGTCGGCATTTTTGGCGATCGCATTCCGAAACCGAGATTCGCTAGCTTTCAAATCCTGTTTTAGCTGTTCCATTGCTATTTGCATCTGCTGCAATTGGCACAGATTAACAAGATAAGCTTCTGAAATGCTGGTATCTGCCGAATTTTCGGCTAAATTTGTGGGTAAATTTTGATAGTTTGCTCTCTGGGTCATGTTTTTAGTAGTTACTTTTTGGCTACTGCTAATATTACTGAGGTTATTTTTGGGATCTGCTTCTTGAAAAGACATATTTAAACCTGCCATTTTTTATTAAGGTGTTGCTCTCCCCTACTTTTGCTGCCAATTTACCGAGAGAACAATTTACACATGATGCTAGCACATGACTTTTAGAATTCATCCTAAAATCTGGTTCAAATTCTAGAGCTATCGCCATCTAATTATCTATTCACAATTGACTAAGTAATTTCAACAACATCGGCATTTACGTAGTATGGATACGAACAATTAAGGCGAGATCGGGCTTGAAACCCCGTCGCACCGGACAAAATAATAGGAGCGACGGGCCTGTTCTAAATATTTAGAAGCAACGGCAAAGTATAAATTATTATATGATTTTGAAAAAAATACGCTGAGTAAAAAGCAGACTCATCTTTTTTTGTATAAAATGATCGCAATTAAGTAGATGGGTACAAATAAACATTAGATGGGGAGGGCGGGTTTTGCCTTCAGAAACTGGCTTGTATCATAGATTCTTAGCTAAACCCGCCCCTACAAGATACTATTGTTTTTTCGCAATGATTTACTTGCCAATTACCAAATTATGTCCCTGCCGCCAGATTTGATATAGAATGTAACCTGTCTATTTTTGCGATCGCAACTTCAAACCAATGGCACGTCTAGCACTTCTGAGCGTATCCAATAAAACCGGGCTAATCGACTTAGCGCGCAGTCTAGTAGAAGAATTTGAATTTGACATAATTAGCAGTGGCGGGACAGCAAGCGCCCTCAAAGAAGCTGGCATCCCAGTCACGAAAGTTGCGGAATATACTGGCTCTCCCGAAATTTTGGGCGGGCGAGTCAAAACACTTCATCCGCGCATCCACGGAGGTATTTTAGCGCGCCGTGATGTACCTCAAGATATCACAGATTTAACCAAAAATCAAATTCGGGCGATCGATTTGGTTGTAGTCAATTTGTATCCCTTTGAACAGACAATTTCCCAACCAGGAGTTACCCTAACAGACGCCATTGAACAGATAGATATTGGCGGGCCGGCGATGCTGAGAGCTTCCGCTAAAAATCACGCTCATTTGACAGTTTTGTGCAATCCTGACCAGTACAATACTTATTTAGAAGAAATTCGGCAAAACGGCGGGGAAGCATCCTTAAAATTCCGGCAAGAGCGCGCCCTGGAAACATTTGAACACACAGCAAACTACGATCGCGCGATCGCAACTTATCTCAGCAGCCAATCCGAGCCAGAATCGAAGCTACCACAGGAGTTTAGTGTATCAGGTACAGAGTTGCAAACACTCCGCTACGGCGAAAATCCCCACCAAGCCGCCACCTGGTATCAAAGCGGAAATACACCGACAGGCTGGACAACGAGCGCCATCCTGCAAGGCAAAGAATTAAGCTACAATAACTTAGTAGATTTAGAAGCAGCAAGGCGGCTGATTGTAGAATTCCCGGATACTCCCGCCGCCGCAATTTTGAAACATACAAATCCTTGCGGTACAGCCTTGGGTGCGACTATTTCCGAAGCCTATCAAAAAGCTTTTGACACCGATTCAGTCTCAGCTTTCGGCGGAATTGTGGCCCTGAATCGCCCGATTGATGCAGCTACCGCAACGGCGTTAACTAAAACATTTTTAGAATGTATTGTCGCGCCGGGGTGCGAACCTGAAGCAGAGGAAATCATCAAGAAAAAGGCGAAAGTTCGAGTATTAATTTTGCCGGATTTGACTCAAGGCCCTGCGCAAACTGTTAAAATTATTGCAGGTGGTTTGCTGGTACAAGACTCGGATAATGTAATAGAAGAAACTAGCAAATGGCGCGCAGTTACTGATAAGCAGCCGACTGCGGGAGAGTTGGCAGAATTGCTGTTTGCTTGGAAAGTAGCGAAACACGTTAAATCGAATGCGATCGTTGTGACGCGCGATCGCACTACAATCGGTGTTGGCGCCGGACAAATGAACCGCGTGGGCTCGGTTAAACTAGCGTTGGAACAAGCGGGAGACAAGAGTAAAGGAGCGATTTTGGCTAGCGATGGCTTCTTCCCCTTCGACGATTCGGTAAAAACGGCTGCTGAGGCTGGCATAATTGCGATCGTCCAACCGGGAGGTAGTATGCGCGATCAAGATTCCATCGCAGCAGCAAACGAACTCGGAATCACAATGGTGTTCACCGACATCCGCCACTTCTTGCATTAGGAATAATGCCTATAGCAATGCTCTATTATGTAGCCTATTATAGGGATATAATAGTGTTCATTGGTTTTAACTTAACCCAAAAAACCGCCAGGGAATGAATTCCCTGGCTAATAGCTGAAGTCCTCTGAAGAGGACTAATGAGTTCTTTAGTCCTCTTCAGAGGACTTTCGCTATTAGACAGGGGTTTTAACCCCTGACGGACTGTGGGTTTAACGCGATTGTTGACACCAATCAAAACTGTTATATCCCTAACGAGTTCCCAGTTGTATCGTTCAAAAAATATGACTTACACTGAACAGCAAATTCAACCCCAAGACGTAAAAGTCAAAATCCTGCTGACTGGCGGACATCAGTGCACCATTACGCTCAAATCAGACACACCATTATTGCACAGCCTTGTCAAAACATTAGTCGATCGCACGCAACAAACAGTAGGTTTTTCCACCTTATTCCAAATTCCCATAGACGACGGGCGTTCCAGCCTTTCTTTTCCCGGCGAACACCTTGTCGGATTAGTCACTGAGCCCCCAATTTACTTGCAGCAACTGCAACCGCAACAGCCAGCAATCCCCCTAGAAATTCCCGCAGAAATTCCCGCAGAAATTCCAGTCTCCGCGCCTGTAAATGACGAATTAATATCTCGCTACGCCCAAATAGATAACTTTTTGACAGCCGCCGAAAAGAACAAACTAATCAAATACGTTTTAGCAAAAGAATCAGAATTCGTGACTACCAGCACCTCAACAAATGCCGAAGATTACCGTCGCTCTATGGTGCTCCACTCCTTCCCCGAATTTTCATCCTTGATGGTGAATCGCATCAAAGCAATTCTCCCCGATGTGCTGCGCAAATTAAATCTACCGTCATTTACGCTTGGTGAAATAGAAGCTCAGTTAACTCTGCACAATGACAACAACTTTTACAAACTTCATAACGATAGCGGTTCGCCCGATACCGCAACCAGATTTTTTACTTATGTTTATTATTTCAATCGAGAACCTAAGGCTTTTTCAGGTGGGGAATTGCTGATTTATGATAGCAAAGTCGAGAACAATTTTTATGTTGCAGATGAGACATTCAGAACTGTTGAACCTCGGAATAATAGTATTGTATTTTTCCTGAGTCGCTATATGCACGAAGTTCTGCGAGTTAGCTGTCCCTCGAAAGCTTTTGCTG
>JAYUGZ010000986.1:0-6806 GCA_043767465.1 Cyanobacteriota bacterium | reverse complement strand
CCATATCACAATCCAACCCAATCTGTAAAATAGGATAATTGGGGGGATTTTCGCCCTGCTGTTCGGAAATAGAGCGCCCGGTGACATAAAATACTTCCAGTGCTCTTAAAGTTCTGATGGAATCGTTGAGGTGAATTTTTTCGGCAGCAGCTCGATCGACCTGCTGCAACATCGCGTAACATTGAGATTGTCCGATTTCTGCAAGTTGCGATCGCAATTCCGGTATCGGCCCTACCCTCGGAATTTTCAAACCCTTAACTACAGACTTAATATACAAGCCCGTCCCTCCCACTAACAACAGAGGAGAATCAACAGCAGCGATTAACTTTTGAGCTTGCTGCTGGAAGTCTGCGAGTGTTAGAGTCTCTGTCGGATCGCAGATGTCGATGAGGTGATGCGGTACAGAAGTGCGATCGACCGCCGTCGGTTTTGCCGTTCCGATGTCAAATTCGCGGTACACTTGACGGGAGTCCGCACTCAGAATCGAGGATTGCAGTCGCCCCGCCAAAGCCAAAGCCACTCCCGACTTCCCCGTCGCCGTCGCCCCGCAAATCGTAATTAATCTAAACATAAGCCGTCGCACATTTAAAAAGCATCTTTCATTTCCCGACTTCAAACCGTCAAATCCCCGAATCCTCTCTCCCCCCGCTGATTGACGGCGCTACACCTCGTCCATCCCCAAGCAATCTCAAAACTATTCCCCTCCGTCCCCCCGATAAATTTCGCTTCAGAAAGCCCTAGCATCGCCATTTGACGGTTTTGTGCTATAATTTTAGAAGTTTTCCCATTTTAGAAGCTTTTGGGGCTTTAGGCCTCATTATTGGAGCTATTTTTGTATGACCAGCAGCTACAGCGCCGACCAAATTCAGGTTCTCGAAGGTCTCGAAGCAGTCCGCAAACGACCGGGGATGTACATCGGTACCACAGGCCCGCGAGGACTCCACCATTTAGTTTACGAGGTTGTTGACAACTCGATCGATGAAGCGCTGGCTGGCCACTGCACCCACATCGAGGTTGACATCAACGCCGACGGTTCCGTTACCGTGACAGACGACGGACGGGGTATTCCCACCGGCATCGTTGCCAAGACTGGTAAATCGGGAGTAGAAACAGTAATGACTGTGCTCCACGCCGGCGGTAAATTTGGCGGTGGTGGCTACAAGGTTTCTGGAGGATTGCACGGTGTAGGTATTTCTGTTGTTAACGCGCTGTCGGAATGGGTAGAAGTGACTGTTTGGCGCGACCAAAAAGAACATTTACAGCGCTACGAAAGAGGCAATCCAGTCACGGAACTTAATGCCAAACCCAGCAAAGGTAATCGCAGCGGCACTTCAGTTTCTTTCATGCCAGATACTCAGATATTTAGCACTGGCATTGAATTTGATTACACTATACTCGCCGGGCGTTTGCGAGAATTGGGTTACTTGAATGCGGGCGTTAGAATTACATTTGGCGACCACCGTTTGGAACTGCTCAAAAGTGATGAACCTCGCATCGAAACTTACTGTTATGAGGGCGGAATCAAGGAATATATCGCCTACATGAACCGCGAAAAACAGCCTCTGCACGAAGAAGTGATTTATGTGCAAGGCGAACGCAATAATGTGCAGATAGAAGTGGCTTTGCAGTGGTGCGTTGATGCTTTTAGCGACAATGTTCTTGGTTTTGCGAACAACATTCGGACGATTGATGGTGGAACGCACTTAGAAGGTTTGAAAGCCGTTTTGACGCGGACGATGAATTCGATCGCCCGCAAGCGCAACAAAATCAAAGAGCACGAACCAAACCTCGCTGGCGAAAACGTCCGCGAAGGCTTGACAGCAGTCATTTCGGTCAAAGTCCCAGACCCGGAATTTGAAGGTCAAACCAAAACTAAACTGGGTAATACCGAAGTCCGAGGAATTGTCGATTCCTTGGTAGGCGAAGTATTGACCGAATATTTGGAGTTCCGCCCCCAGGTAGCCGACTTCATTTTAGAGAAGGCGATTCAAGCTTTTAAGGCTGCTGAAGCTGCCCGTCGTGCCCGCGATTTAGTCCGCCGCAAATCCGTCTTAGAATCGTCTCCATTGCCCGGAAAACTGGCAGATTGCAGTTCCAGAGACCCGTCAAAATCTGAAATTTATCTTGTGGAAGGGGACTCCGCCGGCGGATCGGCAAAACAAGGGCGCGATCGCCAATTTCAAGCTATCCTACCTTTGCGCGGTAAAATCCTCAACATTGAAAAAACCGACGATGCCAAAATCTACAAAAATAACGAAATTCAATCGTTAATTACAGCGTTAGGTTTGGGCATTAAAGGCGAAGAATTCGATCCGTCGCAATTGCGGTATCACCATATCGTGATCATGACTGATGCTGACGTAGATGGTGCCCACATCCGCACGCTGTTGCTAACATTTTTCTATCGCTATCAGCGAGCACTTGTAGAACAGGGTTACATCTATATTGCGTGTCCTCCTCTCTATAAAGTGGAACGGGGACGCAATCATTACTACTGTTACAGCGAACGCGAAAGGAATGCTCTCATCCGCAATGAATTTCCGGCGAATGCCAACTATACCATCCAGCGGTTCAAAGGTTTGGGCGAAATGATGCCGACACAGTTGTGGGATACCACGATGAACCCGGAAACTCGGACGCTGAAACGGGTGGAAATTGACGACGCTGCTGAAGCCGATCGCATCTTTACGATCTTAATGGGCGATCGAGTCGCCCCCCGCCGCGAATTCATCGAAACCTACGGCCCCAAACTCAATATGCTTGACTTGGACATCTAAGTTAGTTGACAGTTGACAGTTGACAGTTGACAGTTGACAGTTGTTTGCTGGCGAGGATGAGTCATTAGTCATTAATTAGTTAGTTAGTTAGTGGCTGATGACTGATGGCTACTGAATGACTGACTACTGCCAACTGACTGCTGCCAACTGACTACTGCCAACTGACTACTGCTGACTGCCACTTTTGTTATAAAAATTAATACAATCTCTCATCAAATCGATCTAAGGTAAGTGCTTAGGTAATTTTTAGATTTTTGGCGCATCCATCAGCTACCACAAAAATAGAAGGTTGGACAATATACTATGAGCATCAATTTAGCGACCAAATTGCGTGAGGGAACCAAAAAATCCCACTCAATGGCAGAAAACGTTGGTTTTGTCAAGTGCTTTTTAAAAGGCGTTGTAGAAAAAAATTCTTACCGGAAGTTAGTGGCAAACCTCTACTTTGTCTACTCGGCAATGGAAGAGGAAATGGAACGCCAAAAGCAGCATCCGGTTGTTTCAAAAATTTACTTTTCTCAGTTAAATCGGAAACAAAGCTTAGAGCAAGATTTATTTTACTACTACGGTGCCAATTGGCGCGAACAAGTAGCTCCGTCAGCAGCCGCTAAAGCCTACATCAAACGGATTCACGAGATCTCGGCGACCGAACCAGAACTGTTGGTAGCTCAGTCTTACACTCGCTACTTAGGCGATTTATCCGGCGGACAAATCCTGAAGGGAATTGCTCAGCGCGGGATGAATCTGACCGAGGGAGAAGGCACTGCTTTCTATGAATTCCAGGATATCCCTGATGAAAAAGAGTTCAAAGCTACCTACCGTCAAGCAATGAATGAATTGCCGATTGACGAAGCCACAGCAGAGCGCATTGTTGATGAAGCTAATTCAGCTTTTGGCATGAACATGAAGATGTTTATGGAGTTAGAAGGCAATTTGATTAAAGCTGTTGGTCAAATGCTTTTCAATACCCTGACGCGGAAGCGCGGCGCCGCCAGTACCGAATTGGCTACTGCTGATTAAGTCAATACTTATCGCTAATTTGACCCTCATTTAAGAGGAAAACATTAAATCCTGGGGGTTTGATGGCTGCTTTTACAGTCACCAAAGCTCCGGGATTTTGCATAGATGCAAATGGCGGTTGAAACCGCGTCTAGACAAAGGAAGTCTACTCCAAGCGGACTGAAAAAAAGAATGCAATTTTCACCGCCCGCTATAGAACCCATTTGACATCTTTGAGTTTTTGGGTTTGGTGACGAGAAATATAGAGAGAAATTAGTTTCACAGATTTACAGCGAGTGTCGAGAAACCGGGTTTCTACGAGTTTTGGGGTTGGGTGACGAGAAATATAGATAGAAACCCGTTTTCTGAGATTTAGGCAAAATAGATATCAAATGGGTTCTATACAAGCGTGTTTTGTCTGTATAGACGCGGTTTCAACCGCCCGGCCGAATCTGCGATTGCTTCGCTAAGAGCTCGCAATGACAAAAAACTTCTCAATTACCAATTACCAATTACCAATTACCAATTACCAATGACCAATTACCTTCCCATGCCGCGATTAGGAGGCTCCTCGTCCGGAACAGGCAAAGAAGTTGGCCTTACCTGGCGCTCCAAATACTTGCTCAAAGCATAAGCGATATCCCCGCGAGTCATCGGCTTCAAAGGATTAATCTTATTAGTTGCAATATCAACATTGACAAACCCTTCATAAAGTGCAGTAGCCATAGACTTTCTAGCCCAACTAGGGATTTCGCCTGCATCTGGATACTTAGCTAAAATCTCGGCAATAGTGGCGTCGGGAAACTGAAAAACGCCGTAAGCTTGAGCAAAAATCGCCAAGGCTTCAGCGCGAGTCACCCTTTGATTTGGGAAAAACATTCCGTCGCGATATCCCCTCATCGTTCCCGTTTTCAAAGCAATTTGAATCGCACTGTAAGCCCAGTAACTCTTGGGTACGTCTGGCAATTCCATATCCGGTTTTTGAGCTGTTTTCCGCCGTTCCAAACCAAAAGTTTTCACTAAAATTACCGCCAAATCGGCACGACTGACAATGCCCTCAGCATTAAAATTGCCACTAGCATCTTTATTCATCAGTCCTGCACTGACAACCCGGTCTATCGGGTCAATTGTTTGTTGAGCTTGAACCACCGTTGGCACTCCTTGCGCTAGCGCGATCGCAAAAAAAACACAGACTAACTTTTTCACGATTTTAATCCTTTGTGCCGCTCAAACAATTATTAAAGCAGCAGCAATATTTTCTCCGGTTCCATCGGTATGATTCTGTAATTTTTACCGCAGGCGAAATAGCGGGATTTTAGATCAAAATCAAAGCTGGACTTCCGGCAAAGCACCCTGCATTTTACCCAACCAATCAATCAAATTATCCAACTGCTTTTCGGCAGTCAAAACCGCCATACCCCGAATAGTAACCTTCCCCTTGCTGTAGACAAAACGAGAATGTAAATGTTCCGGCAAATTAGCTTTTAGCAGGTTCCAAGCAGGTTCCTCCATCGGCGTTTCCAAAACAATATGCTGCTTATTTTCCGGTTTAATCCGAGAAAAACCGATTTGCTTAGCGATTTGTTTGAGTTCGACAACACGAATCAGTTGCTGCGCCGGCAGAGGAATGGGCCCGTAACGATCGCACCAATCGGCCCGAATCTGCTGCAACTCTTCTGGAGTATTCGCAGAAGCCACAGACCGATAAGCGCTCATCTTTTGATCCAAGTCCCCAATATAATCCGCAGGAATAAACGCCGTCAAACTGAGGTCAATTTGTGCATCCTCAACCTTGGGAATTTCCTGGCCCTTAATTTCGCGAATCGCCTCCTCTAACATTTCAGCATACAAATCAAAACCGATCGCCTCCATTTGACCAGACTGTTCCGTGCCCAAAACATCACCCGAGCCCCGAATTTCCATATCTCGGACAGCCAACTGATAGCCCGAACCCAACTGCGCGAACTCTTGAATCGCCCGCAACCTCTGCCTTGCAGCATCCGACAGTTGGTTTTGTTTGGGATAAAACAGCCAAGCGTGAGCTTGAATCCCTGCACGTCCCACCCGTCCCCGCAACTGGTACAACTGGCCCAAACCGAACTTTTGGGCGTCTTCAATCAAAATTGTATTGACTCGCGGAATATCCAAACCCGACTCAATAATCGTCGTGCACACCAAAATATCAAACTCCGCCGCGCTGAAAGTCAGCATGATCGATTCTAATTCCGAAGCCTCCATCTGCCCGTGGGCGATCGCAATTCTCGCCCCTGGAACCATAAGCTGCAACGTATCCGCCAACTCATCAATCCCCTCAATCCGGGGCACCACATAAAACACCTGACCACCCCTGTCCAATTCTTGACAAATTGCCGTCCGTACCGATTCCAAATTGTAGGGGGATAAATGGGTCTGAATCGGACGGCGACTCGGTGGCGGAGTCGCGATCAAACTCATCTCCCGAATCCCCGACAGCGACATATACAAAGTGCGGGGAATCGGAGTCGCCGTGAGAGTCAGCACATCTACTTCGGTTTTCAGAGCTTTAATTGCTTCCTTTTGCTTGACTCCAAATCGCTGTTCTTCGTCCACCACCAACAAGCCCAAATCCTTAAATTTAATCGCTTTGCTCAAAACAGATTGAGTACCGACAATCACGTCTAACTCCCCAGTTGCCAAGCGTTTATGAATCTCCCGGCGCTCGGTTTCAGTGCGAAAGCGATTCAGCAATCCAACTTCGATCGGATAAGGGGAAAATCGCTCCGAGAGCGTGTGATAGTGCTGTTGGGTCAAAATTGTCGTCGGCGCGAGCAAAGCTACCTGCTTGCCCGCTGTAACCGCCTTAAAAATCGCTCTCAGAGCAACTTCTGTCTTGCCAAAACCGACATCGCCACAGATTAGGCGATCCATTGGTCGATCGCCCTCCATGTCACATTTCACATCCTGAGTTGCCTTCAACTGATCCGGCGTTGGTTGATAAGGAAAAGAATCCTCTAATTCTTGTTGCCAAGGCATATCGGGCGGAAAAGCATA
>JAYUGZ010000985.1:0-2745 GCA_043767465.1 Cyanobacteriota bacterium | reverse complement strand
TTCGCCTGTTTGTATGGCTTGGGTGAGTAGGGCTTGGATGGTTTCGGGAAGGTCGGAAAGGGCGATCTGTGTCATGGTGTTGGTGGGGTTAAGGGATCCGGATTCACCGTATATCGATTTTAAGTTGTTGTGCATCTAGATTATACTATTATGATATTAGAGGGGAGAGGATTTGACGATTGTCGATATGAACTCGAAATATACAATTTAAATCCACAATACCTTTTGATCTGTTACGGCGTTGGTGATGAGGGCGCTTCAATATTCTTTTAAGAGTTCGATTATTCAATCTAAAATCTAAAATCTAAAATCTAAAATCGAATGACCGCACAAACACCAGTACAATTCCAAGACAGTTTCGACATCATCGTAGTTGGTGCCGGACACTCCGGCTGCGAAGCCGCCCTCGCTACTTCTCGCCTCGGCTGTCGCACTCTTCTCCTCACCCTCAACCTCGACAAAATTGCGTGGCAACCCTGCAATCCGGCTGTCGGTGGCCCGGCGAAAACTCAACTTACCAACGAAGTCGATGCCCTAGGTGGAGAAATCGGCAAAATGGCCGATCGCACTTATCTACAAAAACGCATCCTCAACTCTTCGCGAGGCCCCGCAGTGTGGGCGCTGCGAGCACAAACAGACAAGCGGGAATATGCCGCCGTCATGAATAATATTGTCGAGAATCAAGAAAATTTGACCATCCGCGAAGCGATGGTTACAGACTTGGTTTTGGGCAAAAACGAAGAAGTAATCGGCGTTGAAACTTACTTCGGCGTAGCCTTTGAATGCAAAGCTGTAATTCTGACAACAGGCACTTTTTTAGGCGGCACAATTTGGGTAGGAAATAAGTCGATGCCTGCCGGACGCGCCGGAGAATTTGCCGCAGTCGGCTTGACAGAAACTCTCAACCGTTTGGGCTTTGAAACCGGACGCTTGAAAACAGGAACTCCGGCAAGAGTTGACAAACGGACTCTCGATTATACTAACCTGGAACCGCAACCTGGAGATGCAGATGTTCGCTGGTTTAGTTTCGATCCAGAAGTTTGGGTGGAACGCGAACAAATGCCTTGCTATTTAACTCGAACTACGCCCGCAACTCACCAGTTAATTAGAGACAACTTGCACCTTTCTCCGGTTTACGGCGGCTGGGTTGATGCGAAAGGCCCGCGCTATTGTCCGAGTATTGAAGATAAGATTGTGCGGTTTGCAGATAAGGAAAGCCACCAGATTTTTATTGAACCCGAAGGTAGGGATATTCCTGAACTTTATATCCAAGGATTTTCGACTGGTTTACCGGAAACTTTGCAGTTGCAAATGCTGCGGACTTTGCCTGGTTTGGAAAAGTGCGAGATGATGCGCCCTGCTTATGCTGTGGAGTATGATTATTTGCCGGCTACTCAGTGTTTCCCAACCCTGATGACTAAGAAGATTGAAGGTCTATTTTGCGCGGGTCAGGTGAACGGTACAACTGGATATGAGGAGGCGGCTGCACAGGGGATTGTGGCGGGGATTAATGCGGCTAGATTCGCGAAAAATCAAGAAATGATTGTGTTTCCTCGCGAGCAAAGTTATATCGGTACTTTGATTGATGATTTGTGTACGAAGGATTTGCGGGAACCTTATCGGATGTTGACTTCGCGATCGGAATATCGGTTGTTATTGCGATCGGACAATGCGGATCAACGCTTGACCCCGCTTGGACGGGAAATTGGCTTGATTGGCGATCGGCGTTGGGAGTTATTTGAGCAGAAACAAGCTAATATTGTAGCGGAGAAGAAACGCTTGTATTCGACGCGGGTGAAGGAACATGAGGAATTGGGCAAGCAAATTTTAGCTGAAAGCCAACAATCGATTAAAGGTTCGATTACTCTAGCTGATTTGTTGCGTCGTCCTGGTTTTCATTATGTTGATTTGGAACGCTACAATTTAGGCGATTCTAGTCTGAAATTGGCTGAGAAAGAAGGTGCAGAAATTGATATCAAATATTCGGGATATCTGCAAAAACAGCAAAATCAAATTGATGAAATTGTGAGACACGAACGCCGACAATTGCCTGCGGATTTGGATTATATGACAATTACAACTCTCTCGAAGGAGTCGCGGGAAAAGTTGACTAAGGTGAGGCCGCTGACTATTGGTCAAGCATCGAGAATTGGTGGGGTGAATCCGGCTGATGTTAATGCTTTGTTGATTTTTCTGGAAGTGCGAAACCGCCAGCAGCCCGCTGGTGTGGGAAAATAATCGGATTTGATCCAGTTTGTAGTAAGGACTGAAGTCCTTTCTTGAATCTTTGAGTTAATCAGGACTTGCATTCCTTACTACAAACCGAGAAAGTCAAATTTTAATGTTAAAATTTAGTATAAACCTTTACCGTGATTGAGTTCCAGTTATGGCTGAAAAATTAACAGTTAAAAACTTTGCTGGTATCACAGATTTGGAGATTGAGGTCAAGCGCATAAATATACTGATTGGCCCCCAAGCCAGTGGTAAAAGTGTTTGCGCCAAACTGCTTTTCTATTTTAAGAACTTCGTATGGGAAATTTTATCGGCTGTAGAGAACGAGCAGAAAAAACGTAGTCTAGATTCCAACTATTCTAAGAAGTTTGAAGAATATTTCCCTCCTGATTCTTGGGGAAAACAAGATTTTTTTATCAGGTATGAGATTGCCAATGTTTTTATAGAAGTTAGTAGAAAACAGGACACAAGAGCCAAGATTTCCTTCCGCTATTCAGACTTGTTAAAGCAAGA
>JAYUGZ010000984.1:0-2747 GCA_043767465.1 Cyanobacteriota bacterium | reverse complement strand
ATTAGGACAATGGGGAATCTCTATTGTCATATCACACTATGGTAAACACTTCTCTCTAATAGTAACTTACTCGATCCTTTCCTTCAGGGCACTACCCTTTTTCAGTTAGGATTGAGAATTAAACAAGATTGACTTCCGTAGGTTGGGTTGAAGCATGAAACCCAACATTTCCAGAGCGTTGGGTTTCGTTCCTCAACCCAACCTACACAGGTCATTTAATCCGTGATGCTTAGCAATTCCGGAGCAACTCATAGAGTACCCATTGGGTACTCTTTTTTGTTTTTAGATTACAGCATAAGTGACCGAATCACTGAATACAACCCTTTATAAAAAAAACTAAAAGCTTGTTCTGGCATAGCTTTCAATCTTCATTTTTTGCTGGTTTTTGGCGGATGGCTTAAATGGCTAACTTAACTGTCTAACTGTCCTGGACGTTTGCTATTAGTCAGGAGAAAGTTGATATATCAGGTGCAGCGTTAGATTTAAACCAATTAGGAAATTAATCCCATGCTGCTTAAATATCTAGGTTCTTAACTTTGAGAACTAGAGAAAACAAGGAAACAAACTTCAAAATTAAGGAGAAACTTCGATGACTGATATTAGAGGTTCAATCTATAACGACACCTTGGACGGTGATGGCGGAAATGATACTATCTCTGGCGAAGGGGGCAACGACCTGATATTTGGCTGGGGGGGCAACGATAAGGGTTATGGGGGTTCTGGGAATGATACCTTGTACGGATACTCCGGCAATGACACCCTTTTAGGTAATGAGAATAATGACGAAATCTATGGCCAAGATGGCATGGATAGCCTCTTGGGGGGTGATGGTGATGATTACCTCAATGGTGGTGACATTTGGTGGCGACCTGGCAATGATGGTGCCGATATACTCAAGGGCGAGGACGGCAACGATACCTTAGATGGCTGGTATGGCAACGACACCCTTTACGGTGGATATGGCAACGACGAATTGGCTGGCTCCTTTGGCAATGACTACCTCGACGGTGGTTATGGCAACGATCGGCTTGGTGGTGAGCCTGGGAACGACACGCTGATAGGGGGTCCTGGAGCAGATATATTCATTTCTTACTCGCCCTATGACGGCGTTGATGTAATCAAAGACTTTCACCCCTGGGAGCTTGATAAAATCAACATCTCCAAGAGTGGATATGGTGGAATATCCTCAACCGAGGGATTTAACTACAACCAGAGCACTGGCGCGTTGAACTTCTTTACTATTCCGGTTGCAAAGTTGCAGGTTGGTAGTGGATTTGTTCCCAATCGAGATATCACCTTGATTGTTTAGGACTCCTCGTCCTTGCTAGGAGTTGTTGATCAACTTGATTTTTCGTAGGTTTTGCCTATGAAAAATCAAGCCCTGTTCAGGCTAATTTGCGATCGCACCCAAAACCTCTGATGTTGCTTTCTGAGCTTCTGCAATGCCCGTAACTCCGGATTCATACGTTCATAGGGGCGATCGACTTTACGGTGAGCCCGGCAACGACACCTTAGATGGTTTGACTGGTAACAACTCGACTTTACCTATTTGTTTAACTCCAAAGGCTGTAATTATTTGACTTTCGATTGTTGTTAAACAATTCTAGTTTTATCATTTCAATGACAATTTTTTATCAGGTAAAACATCATGGCTTTACAAACAGATCCATCCGAACCGCGTCGCTTAATTGGCGACAATACATCCGAACAAGTTTTTTTGTCGATCGCAGATACCAATAATTTTCCTTTGGGAGTCTGGATGTTAGGAGGCGACGATATAGTCAACAGTTCAGCAGCTAACAATTTGGTTTATGGCAATGAAGGAGAAGATATTCTCAGGGGAAGTTTGGGTAACGATTCCTTATTTGGAGGCAGGGGGAAAGACTTACTAGGTGGAGATGCTGGAAATGACTATCTCAGCGGAGGACAAGATGCAGATTTGATTTATGGCTTTGGGGGAAACGATATTTTACTGGGCGGTAGAGGCAATGATTTCTTAGTTAGCGGTAATGGGTATGACACTTTAATTGGGGGTTTGGGGCGAGACTTTTTATTCGGCGCGAGTGACGATCTTTCTTTACCTAAAATCGGCAGCAACTTGTATGTCTTGCAAGCAGAACCCGGAGTTACAGATATCAATAATGCGGATTTGATTATTTTTTGGGGAGCTGGCGATCGCATTGGATTAGCAGGAGGTTTGACTGCCAACGATGTAGTCCTGGAAAACCTAACAAATGTGACAATTGTATTGGACTTCGACGGGTCACAAGCTGTAAAAAACATTACTCAGGCAGCTACACTAAATCCTGGAGCCATTGTCACTAAAGGAACTATCATCAAAGTTAAAAATTCCGGCGATATATTGGGTTTTGTTGATGGTGTAACTCCAGCCCAGATTCAAAACAATATTATCTCGGTTCAAGGATTCTAATTGCCAATAACAAGATGGTACTCTTGACCGGACAGAATCACTTTGTCCGGTTGGATCGGTTGCATAATCAGGGTGAAGCATTAGGATACAAATCTAATTGAATTTATTTCACAAATAATCGCCCGAATGCTTCTCCCCTACAATTCTTAACTGTCAACTGTGTGCACCCAAAACCTCCAATGTGGCTTTCTGAGCTTGTGTAATGCCCGTGACTCCGGTAATATTCATAGCGACCTAGGGGCGATCGGCTCTCAGGGTTTTCAAATGCCAATTAACCAGTTCCTGATTTCAGCATAAGTGACCGAAGTGCTGGAGC
>JAYUGZ010000983.1:0-6824 GCA_043767465.1 Cyanobacteriota bacterium | reverse complement strand
GAGGGGCGACTGGCTGGCGCTCTCTGCGTTCGGGAGCCTTTGACGACGGCTGTTGAAGTGCTGCTGGTGCTGCTGGTGCTGCTGGTGCTGCTGGTGCCGGAGCCTGGGCCGTTGTTTCCGGGGCGATCGCACCTACTGTTTCCAACACTGTTTCCAACACTGTTTCCAACACTGTTTCCGACACTGTTTCCGGGGCCCCCGCCGAGACAGCGACATTTGGCTTCGACAGTACAGGTCGATTGATATTTGGTTTAGTTGGAGGCTGGAGTTGCCCGGCGGCGGGTGATTTGGGAGGAGTTGCCACGGTGGCCCCAGGCTGGGTTTTTTGCTCCTCATTGCCCGCAGGCTGGGATGAAGCACCAGCCGGCCGTACTTTTGGACTGCGTATTTCTAAAATTTGCTGTTTTTTTTGTTGGTCGTTAGGGTGAGGGCCAGATTCTCTAGATGGCGCTGCTGCTCTTTCGGGAGGAGCTGGCTTGCCGGGGGAAGAGTGGCTGCTGGCTACGTATTTTTCCGCCGTTTTGCGAATGCGTTCTGCTTCTGATTCTGTAATTGTGCTGCTGTGGCTCTTGACTGAAATATTGAGCCGCTCGCAAACTGCCAAGATGTCTTTATTATCCAAATTTAGTTCCCGTGATAATTCGTAAATTCTTACTTTGCCGTTGTTCATCCACTCTGCCCTCTTTTGTGCCAACCAGTTTTTACATTTTGATTTTTTGTTCTAATGACGACATCATTCGCTGTGATTGATTCAGTGTCAGGAATCGGGGTTTTGGTACTCGCTCAGCAATTTTATCTAAAAAGATGCAACTCGCTGAAGTCTGCGGTTGGAGAATTCTCAAGTCTTTTTGGGAACGAGAGAACTCTGAAGTCTGAATTTTGGCAACTGCCACAAATCAAGCTTCAAAGTTTGCCTTTCCATCTTGAGGATACCTCTGCTAGTACCCTACCCTTATCTAATCTGACACAAATCTTTCCAGACTGGTGGGCAGATCGGATTGGGGTTTGAGAGCTGGCGCTACCGATAATTACTGGTAAGGCTGCCCGCGAGGGTTTATACAGTCGAGGCCGAACTCTTGTCGTTTTGGCGTCCGATCGATCCTGAGTCTGATGTACGGTCAGATGTGGCTAAACGCTGCCAAAGTGTTTGGTACAGTTCGTCAGACACAGGCGCTTTGAGCGATCGCCCAAGTCGATTTTTTTTCTGAGCTGCTTTTAGGCATTCGCTCGCCGGACAAAGGTAAGCGGAACGACCGAGGCCACGATCTAATTGTACCTGATAGGAAGGATAGACCCTGACTACTCGCCAAAAAGCTTCTTTAGGAGCTATTTTTCGACAACTTGCACAGCAGCGGGAGTTCGGTTTCATCGGAATCAGAAGGGGAGAGTAAGAGAGTCGAGAGGGGGAATACGGGACTTCTGCTCATAGTCTCCCGTGCGGGAAAATAAGAGTGAATGTCACAGTTTTTAGACTGTGGCTGCGGTGGAGTCAGTGGCTGCCTCTTCTTCCTCAAATTCTGCGGTTTCCTCCTCGCCGTCGAAGCCCGATGCTTGGTCTTCGTCTTCGTCTTCGTAGTAGTCCCCGGCTAGTTCTTCGAGCCTGGTTGCTTCTGCTGCCAATTTGGTGTCTTCGGCGTCGCGATCGTACTTAGCAATATCTTTGATATCGATTTTCCAACCGGTCAGGCGGGCTGCGAGGCGGACGTTCTGACCTTCTTTGCCGATGGCGAGACTCAGTTGGTCTTCAGCGACCAAAATGTGAGCGCGCCTGCCTTCTGGGGCAACTAAACGCACTTCATCTACTCTAGCAGGACTCAGAGCGTTAGCAATATAAGTTGCGGGGTCTGGAGACCAGCGGATCACGTCTATTTTTTCGCCGCGCAATTCGTTGACTACTACCTGAATCCGCGATCCCCGCGCTCCGATGCAGGCTCCTACCGGGTCTACGTCGCGATCGAGCGTATCTACTGCTATTTTAGTCCGGGGGCCGACGTGCCGCGACGGAGGATTTGCCTCTCTAGCAACGGCGACAATCCTCACCACCCCGTCTTCTATTTCTGGCACTTCGTTAGCAAACAAGTAAACCACCAAACCTGCGTCAGCTCTAGAAACAAGTAACTGCGGCCCTCTAGTAGAGCCTTCGCCTACTTTTTTGAGATAAACCTTGAATGTAGCATTTGCCCGGTAATTATCGTTGGGCAACTGTTCGCGCTTGGGGAGTTCGGCATCTACTTCCGGCTGACCGAAGCTGCTGGTGACTGCCAAAATTACCGACTGCCTCTCAAACCTGAGAACTCTTGCTTGAAGAACGGTTTCTTCTAAATCTTTGAACTCTTCTTGAATCATTTTGCGCTGTTGGTCGCGCAGTTTTTGAGCAAGAACTTGTTTGGTCTGGATGGCAGCCATGCGACCAAATTCTTTTTGATTTGGTGTGACATCTACGAGCACGATGCTCCCAGGCTGAGCTTCCGTAGCTACTTCTTGCACTTCGGAAAGTGATATTTCGTGATCGGGATTGGTGACTTCTTCGACAATAGTTTTGTTTGCTAAAACGCGGAAACCTTCTTGTTCTGCGTCGAGTTCTACATCAAAGTTGTCGAAGTATTCTTCGCTGAAGTGGTCGAGTTTTTGGGTGCGGCGGTAGCGTTCATATCCTTTGAGCAGGGCTTCTCGCAAGGCTGCTTGGACGGCGTGTTTGGGTAAATTTCGCTCTTTGCTAATGCCTTCGACCATTTCTTTTAGTCCGGGCAGGGGAACCATTGACATATAAAACACTCCTTTTTTGTTGTGACAATACGTAACTGGTAATCGGTAATAGGTAATTGGCGATCGGTAATTTTTGAGAAAAAGTGATAGCTGATGATTGATGAGTTACAAAGATAGCATTAGGGGAGCTGGGTGCTGTAACAATTTATTTGTTGTGCCAATTCAACCCAGCAGCTAAAGATGTGATTCTTAAAAATTAACTCGCAGCGAAGCATTTTCAGCTTACTGCGAGGCAATCTCAAAACTCAAATCGGGCGGGCACGCACCATCCACCGCCCCTACAACTCAAAATTAAAAATTTCCCTTTACTACTCCTTACCTTCGTCTAGTTCAACTTTGACAATCTGAGGGCGGGGAATTTTAACTTGTCGCCCTTTTTGATTGAGATAAACCGTGGTTTCATCCCGGCTCACCAGTAGTCCTTTCCACTCTTTGATTCGCGAGTCGGGTTCGGTGGCTTTGACTGTGACGGGGAAACCTTTAAAGGTAATGAATTCTCGATCGCTACTGAGCAACCGGGATATTCCGGGACTGGAAATCTCTAGCACGTAGGCGTCGGGGATGATTTCGGATGCGTCTAACTCGGCTTCCAGGGCTGTGCTCATCCGCTGGCAGTCGGCTAAACCTGTGTCTTGCAGGACGTTGCGGATGTCTACCCGCAAGACGGGAGGATTTTGGTTGGTGTGAAACACTGCTCCCACTACTTCCAATCCCAGTGTTTCCGCAACGGGGGTAGCTAAATCAATGATTTGTGGGATTAGGGGATGAGTCATATCGAATACTTAAGTTAAAACTCCTGAACTCGGACACGGGTAAGAAAAAATCAGGTGTTGAGATGGCTTTGCTTTTACCCCGCTAAAAAAACGGAGACAAGCCCCCGACTCCTATCGGGGAGAGCCAAAAATTTTAGACTTTTTAGAGTAAAGTTGCTGCTCCCAGATTCATCTGTGGAGTAAATCTCAAATCTAAAATCGTTCGACGCTGGCGCGGCTCGAAGCTCGCGATCGCCAAACGTCTCACGCCGAAGTCTAAAATCTCAAATCGACTGACCTGATTTTTGACCGCAAGATGTGAGGGTTTATACCCTCAAATTGATGGCCCGAATGAAGAAAAAGATGTCAGATTTTCAAGCCCGAGGATGAGCTTGTGGGGTTTAAATTCTGCCTTCTACTTTCTGCGATCGCGCCGACGGATGACTTGATTGAGTCGGCCGCGGCTTTTTGTCTTCAACTTGCTGTGATGCCCGGCCGTTTGGCTGGGACTAATGCAACAAAAAAAGTGGGCTTGACCCACTCCTAGATGAAACAGTTTCTTCCAAGAAGTTTGAGGACTCTCTCCGATCGAAGTTGACCTCAGTTCTCAGTTTAGCTCGATCGCCCGCCCGGTGACAAACCGATCGCGCCGTTTGTATCGGAGGACAGGGGGAAAGTGGGACAGGGGGAGAGTTGACAGGTGATAACTGCTCCTAGTTGTACAAAACCAACACCTGTCAGCCTCCCCCTCCCCAGAAGGGGACTCGGACACCCGAAATAACGGAGTTATTGGCTAAAATAGGGTTAGCAATAATTTTGGTCAGCGCTGGGCGCGAATCATTCATAGGGCAATTTGATGCAAGAACAGTTGATGGAAGCGATCGCCCCTTACCGCGATCGAGTAGATTATCTAGAAGTTCGCCTCGAACAAAGCGAGTCAACAGCGATTAGTTTTCGCGGCCCTCAGTTAGACGCAGTTAACCGCAGCTTCAGTCTCGCCGGCGGCATCCGCGCTTGCCACAAAGGCGGCTGGAGTTTTGTAACTTTTAACGGTTTAGCTGAGTTAAAAGCTCGCATTGAAGAAGCTGTCGTGCAGTCTCGTTTGGTTGGCAGCGAAAAGACTGTACTAGCAGATGTCACCCCGATTCAAGATTATGTCGCGGTGGAATTGGGTCGCGATCCGCGATCGATTACTCTAGCATCCAAGCGCAAGTTGCTCGAATCTTACAACCAGTTGCTGTTAGATTACGACCCGCGAATTCAGACAACAATGGCCGGTTACAGCGATCGATTCGGGATTACTTATTTTGTGAATTCTCAAGGCACTTGCATTGCTCAAGAGCGTTTGGATGTGACGGGGCGCTTCGGGGCGATCGCCCGCGGTGAAGGTGGTGTCGTCCGGCAAGGGTTTGAGTCGATTCATTCGCGATCGGATTACGATGTCTTGACAAATATTGAAGATCGTGTTAAGAGTGCGGCCGTTCGAGCTGTGGGCCAACTAGAGGCAAAATCGGTAAAAGGCGGTCAGTATCCAGTGATTTTAGACCCTTATTTGTCGGGGGTGTTTATTCACGAAGCTTTCGGTCATTTGTCGGAAGCTGATGGCATTTACGAAAACCCGAAAATGCAGGAATTGTTGACTTTGGGTAAGCCTGTGGCGATCGAACAATTAAATGTAATTGATGACGCAACTCTGCCGGGATTGCCGGGAACTCTCAAATACGACGACGAAGGCGTGCCCGCTCAGTGCAAGCATTTAATCAAAAATGGAGTTTTAGCAGCGAGAATGCACAATCGCGAGACTGCGGGCAAAATGGGCGAAGCTCCGACGGGAAATGCCCGGGCTCTGAGCGCTACTTTTATGCCGTTGGTGCGGATGACTAATACTGCGATCGAATCTGGCGCCCATTCTTTCGACGAAATGGTGGGCGACATTGAGGAAGGAGTCTATGCAGTGCGGATGTTGGGAGGACAAACCAACGGCGAAATGTTTACCTTTGCGGCGGCTGAAGGCTTCATGATTCGCAACGGCAAATTGGCCGAACCAGTGAGTGATGTCACTTTAAGCGGCAATGTATTTCAGACTTTAAAGGATATTGAGTCGATCGGCAACGACTCAGTTTATGCCTACGGCGGTTGCGGGAAGGGCGGCCAAGGCGGTTTACCAGTCAGCGTCGGCGGCCCCCATTTACGCATTAAAAATGTTGTAGTCGGAGGAAGATAAGACCATTTTCGATTTCAGATTTGAGATTTTAGATTGGGGATGACTCAATAAGACGTAAGGTGCGCATTCCCCACCCAAAAGTCCAATAAAAAACCCGGCTTCTTGAAGAAGCCGGGTTTTTTCTACCAACTAAGAGAGGATTTGAAAATCAAAAGGTAGCGGTTGCGGGAATTCTGCATTTCTCGCGCAACCCTCTAAACGAAACTACGGACAAATTTTAGTGGCAGCTACTTAAAGCTGTCTCATTTCGTCTTCAAGCACCCGAACCAAATCTTGGTTGCCGCTGGCTCTGGCTACTTCTATGCGGTGCGTCAGTTGCTTTTGAATATTAGCACGGTGGGTGTCAGCGATTTTTTTGACGTTTTGGCGATTTGTGTTCATGGTGGACATTCCTTATATTTAATTTGGTGTATCGGCTACTTATTCAATATAGCGCTAAATTTCAAAAAGTATCGAAATTTACAAAAAATTTACATTGATTGACCGATCGCCCAAAATACTGTATAATCTTGGCCATAAGTCAATAGCGATATCTTGACAATCCAAAGTCATTAGTCAAAAGTCATTAGTCATTAGGGCGATGCCCGATGCCCGATGCCCGATGCCCTAGCGCAGTGTACACCCTACATTTACTGAAAACTCAAAACTTGCCCCAAAGCCTCTACCAACTGCTGAAGGTGTGCGAGCTCGTGAGTTGCCATCAGCGAAATCCGAATTCGACTCACGCTGACAGTCGGAGGCCGAATCGCCACAGCAAAAATACCCATTTCCTTGAGTTTGCTGCCAACTCTTAAAGCTGTGGCTGCATCTTTTAACGGCAGACTAAAAATTGGGGAGAGGGAATTGCTGATTGGTAATTGCTGATTGGTAATCGCGCCATATTTGAAAGTTTCGATATTTTGCTGCAACCGAACTCGGCGCTCTGGTTCTTGCTGGACAATTCTCACAGCTTCCAAAGCAGCCGCCGTGTCAGCAGGCGTCAATGCTGTAGTATAAATCCAAGTCGCAGCTCGATTCCGCAGAAAATCAATTAAAGCAGCAGAGCCCGCAACGTAGCCGCCCAAACTTCCTAAAGCTTTGCT
>JAYUGZ010000982.1:0-2752 GCA_043767465.1 Cyanobacteriota bacterium | reverse complement strand
AAAATTTGAGCTGTTAACTTTCCGGCGCGCTTGGAACCAACAAAGCAACTGCTCGCGGCAAACAGACTCCATAATACCGCCGAGCACCTCTAATCGGTGACAAGAAGGCGCGCTATCTGGAAGATTAGCCGCCGTCCGAATCATGCCAGTTTTCGGGTCATCAGCACCGTATACCAGCAAACCGATCCGAGCTTGTACGATCGCACCAGCGCACATCGGGCAAGGCTCCAGCGTTACGTAGAGCGTACATTTGCCCAGATGCCAGTCTTGCAAAACTTGCCCAGCCGCCCGCAAAGCCAAGATTTCAGCATGAGCAGTCGGATCGCAGTCTCGCTCTCGCCGATTTTGCGCTTCGGCAATCAATTTGCCAGTACCATCAACGATGACAGTACCTACGGGCACTTCACCCGCATCACCGGCTGCTTGTGCCAGTTCCACAGCCCTAGTCATCCAGCGTTTGTGAATAGCATAATTAGAATCACTAATAGACAACGGCTCTGTTTGCAAATTCACGGTATACCTACTCCGCTCAAAACACATAACATTGTCTTACTTATCCACTGGCGGTGGATAGAATAAGTGTTATCACTAATAAAACAAGTTTTTTGGGGAATGTATGGCATAATTACCTAGCTAAAAACACTTAAGATCGATAAATAAAGTTACACCACAATCCCATCCAGAGTAATTTTGAATTATGGACACCACCCTGATTAGCACTGAAGTTGTTGAGCTGTTGTCCCGGATTAGCCGCCAAAAGCTCCGCGAACAAGATATCACTCCTTTGGTAGTGTTTGTGACTGCTCTGATTTCCATCCTGCGGGGAGTGATGATTATTGACAGGACGATCACAGTTGAAGAAGAAGAACGGCTGCAAAAGACGCTCAAAGCCTTTGCCAGCGGCGACCCCCATCGGATAGAACTAATTCAGCGCCTTGTCAAAGGAGTCTCCAAACAGCAGGTTTACTTCAACCCCACGGAACTGCTAACCCTGACAGCTTTCTTCTCAGAATCAGAAAAACTGTTGCTCATCGGTTCCGGCTACGAAATGTCAGCCGTAGACGGACACATCGACCTGCGGGAGCAAATGTACCTACAGTCGATCGCAAACCGGCTCGGCCTCGACTCCAGACACATTGCAGTCGTAGACACTTTATTTACCAAAGAAGGAATCCTCGACTCAGAAGCTTTTACCGAAGTTCAAGCTTTACTAGATCCCAGCCAATTCGAGTCCCGCGATCCAGTATTTGCCAAAGCTGCAAAACACCTGCTGAGTCTTTTGCAGCGAAAATAATCCAGCGCATATAAATTGTTTCGCTGTAAAAAAGTGAGACACGGGGAAAAGAATTTGACGCTTTTGCAATTAATTCGCGGACGCACGAGTGGTCAGAAACCGGGTTTTTTCAGGAAAACACAGAGGTTACAGCCCCCCAAAACGGTAAAAAATCCGGTTTATTTTGCCAGAAATGCGTCCAAATCCGTCTAAAATCTAAAAGCGAATTATCCCTGCCTGAATAGCCCCAGCTCGGTCTCAAATCTAAACTTGATTGATTATGCAAATTGAATGGCAAACCGCCAAAACCTACGAAGACATTCTCTATCACAAAAGTGGCGGCACCGCCAAAATTACCATCAATCGACCTCACAAACGGAACGCTTTCCGTCCCAAAACCGTGCAGGAACTGTGCGATGCCTTTACTGATGCGCGCGAAGACACAAAAATCGGCGTTGTCCTCTTCACCGGTGCGGGGCCTCATACAGACGGCAAATACGCTTTTTGTGCTGGTGGCGACCAAAGCGTGCGAGGTGCTGCGGGATATGTAGACGAAGGTGGTATACCCCGGTTGAATGTGCTCGACTTGCAGAAGTTGATTCGATCGATGCCCAAAGTTGTGATTGCTTTAGTTGCAGGATATGCGATCGGCGGCGGTCACGTTTTACACTTAATTTGCGACTTGACGATCGCTGCTGACAATGCTATTTTCGGACAGACAGGCCCCAAAGTCGGCAGTTTCGACGGCGGTTTCGGAGCTAGCTATCTCGCCAGAGTTGTCGGACAGAAAAAAGCCCGAGAAATTTGGTTTTTGTGCCGCCAGTACAGCGCGCAGCAAGCCCTAGAAATGGGTTTAGTCAACTCTGTGGTGCCCGTGGAACAACTCGAACCCGAAGGGATGCAGTGGGCTCGGGAAATTCTTTCAAAAAGTCCGATCGCAATTCGCTGTTTAAAATCCGCTTTTAATGCCGACTGCGACGGTCAAGCTGGTCTGCAAGAACTGGCTGGAAACGCCACCTTGCTCTACTATATGACCCAGGAAGGTGCCGAAGGCAAACAAGCATTTTTGGAAAAACGGGAACCGGACTTTAGTGAATATCCTTGGTTGCCGTAGCTCGATCGAGAAATCAGTTTTTTTATGCGATCATTTATGTTATGGATGCTGATTTCTGTGAGTTGAATGAGCGGAATTTGCGCGATCGGTCAAAATTGTCAGTAAAGTAGAGTTTTCCTGCTGCCGACAAACTATACCGAAACTGCTACTGTAAATTTTTAGGTTAACGCCCGGCCTGTCAACTGATAGGCATTGCGCTCAGCAACAGTGACGACGGGTTCCTGCATCACAGTCTGTTCTTGCAACTGTCCAATTTCTATGTTTTCCCAAGATAGCCCAAAAGGCGAAACCGCTAAAGAACAAGCTTTCCACTGGCTTTGCACCGGCACACTCAGCAGAGCGCAAACACCCCCGCGTCTCCCTTC
>JAYUGZ010000981.1:0-6833 GCA_043767465.1 Cyanobacteriota bacterium | reverse complement strand
TTAAAATCGATCTAGGCAGTTCAGCAAATCCCCCGCAAATTATTCAATTAAACGGTAAGCGAGGCGATGCTGTCAAAGCACTAGAACTGGTGACTGCTTATCAAAACGAGCTATTAGAAGCATGGAGACAAATTCATGGAGAACCTTGAATTCACAGAAGCAGCACTTAAAGAACAACTCGATCGCGCCGAAGCTGCCGCCATCCTTGCTAATGCTACCGAACCCCGCGCCCGTTCAGCCTACTACGATCGCACCTCCGGTAATATTGTCATTCACCTCAAAGATGGTTCCACCTTCATGTTCCCCCATCACCTGGGACAAGGGCTAGCCAACGCCACCCCAAATGACCTCGCCGCCGTAGAAGTAACCCCGTTCGGTATAGGCTTACATTGGGAAACCCTTGATGTCGATTTAACTGTCCCATCCCTCCTCCGAGGCATTTACGGCACTAAAACCTGGATGGAACAACTCCACCAGCAACAAATTTTTGCCTAGCCCGGTTTCCCTCAAAGCAGCTTAACCGAGGACAAAATGACTGAAGACCCCATCTTGAAAATCTGGCTACTAGAATACGACAAACTCAAAGCCGAGCAAACCCAGCGGATTGGCTTCCGAGACAACCTCCTCTACGTCACCTTGGGTTTGTTCGGTACAGTCGTGTCCTTTGCAGTTTCTAACTCGGCCAACTACTACGCTTTTCTACTCCTTCCCTGGGCTTCTTTGATTCTCGGTTGGACGTACTTAGTAAACGATGAAAAGATCAGTGCGATCGGACGGTATATCAGACTCACTTTAGTCGAAAAAATCAAAGAAAAAACCGGACACGCAGACGTAGAATCTCTATTTGGCTGGGAAATTGCCCACCGGAGCGATCGCCGCCGATCGCGCCGCAAGATCGAGCAACTGATTGTTGATGAAATTACTTTCGTCGTATCAGGAATTATTGCCCTGATTTCCTTCTGGGTATTAGTACCGGGCGCAGCTTTAGCTATCCATATTTTGGGTGGAATTGAGCTACTCCTACTCCTAATTTTGGGTTGGGAAATCATCGTCTACGCCGACTTGGCAAAGGGAAGATAAATCCAAAAGCCATCTATGAGCAACTATTCTTCAGGCAATATTCCCAGTGGAGTTGATGTCAATAATCTATCTCAAATCAACTCTCAGCAACGCACTCACATTCTCGATAGTGACACAACTGGAGGTGGTCACGGCCCTGGTAGAGGAATTTCTGGTAAAAGTGAATTTCCCGCAAGCTGGAGCGACGAGCAGATAATGAATTATATTTCGGAGGTGATTCAAGATCCTAGTTCTCAGTGGGTTCAGCGAACAGGTCAACCGGGCAGTAAATATACGATTGCTGGTAAGCCAGTAAGATGGCAGATTGAAGGAACTAGAGATAGTGTTAATATTAAGGTAATAGTAGAACCTGATGGGAAAGGAATCATTACAGCTTTCCCAACGAATTTACCTAAAAATCCCTAGCAATGTTGTCAGGAGCAAAATAAATGTTTGACTATAAAGTTGTAGAAAGTAAACTCCATCAAGTCATTAACATCATCAAACCACAACTTTCAGAAACTCAAGTAGAATTTATAATTTCAGACATTCAGGCTGGCGAGTGGAATTTGGCGTTAGAGACTGTCTGCGATATTCTCATTGAAGAAGAAATTCCCATAGATGTAAAGGGTTATGAACTGTTGCAAGAAGCGGGGAATATCTTGAACATGGAACGGGAAACTTGGGAGATGCTAAAAGTGCAGGTAACTCCTGTATAATTCGGATTATTTTAGCCCGTAAAGCTAATTTTCCTGAAACCCAAGTTTATCAAGAGAGGAAATTATGAAATCAGAGTATGATTTTTCTGCGTCAGAGCAAGGCAAGTTTTACCATCCTGATGCTACGTTTCATTATCCCATTTGTCTCGAACCAGATGTCGAGGAATTTGTGACTAAAATTGCTGAGGATAAAAAGATTGAGGTTCAAGTTTTGGTCAATGAATGGTTGAGAAATAACATTAAACTAATTCAAAGTATTGAGTAGGTGAGAAACCCGGTTCCTGACCTCCCGTGCGTCAGTCCATCTCTGTATCCTCGGTAACAGGGAATGTTTCGCTTACAATTACAATATGTAGCATCTAATCAAAAAAGGCGATCGCACTATGGGAATGACCCTGACCGAAAAAATCTTGGCCAAAGCATCGGGCCGCACCAAAGTCGAGCCCGGAGAAAACATCTGGGTAGAAACAGACGTATTGATGACCCACGATGTCTGCGGGCCGGGCACCATCGGCGTATTCAAAAAGGAATTCGGCGAGAATGCTAAAGTCTGGAATCCCGACAAAATCGTCTTAATTCCTGACCACTACATTTTCACCAACGACGAACGCGCTAACCGCAACGTGGATATTCTCCGCGATTTTGCCAAAGAACAAGGGATAAAATACTTTTACGACATCACGGATCGATCGAACTTCAAAGCCAACCCCGACTACAAAGGTGTTTGCCACATCGCCCTAGCCCAAGAAGGCCACACGCGCCCGGGCGAAGTGCTTTTCGGTACAGATTCCCATACCTGCAATGCCGGCGCTTTCGGACAATTTGCCACCGGTATCGGCAATACCGACGCGGCTTTTATCATGGGAACCGGTAAATTGCTGATTAAAGTTCCCGCAACCATGCGCTTTGTGCTCAACGGCGAACTGCCAGATTATTTGTCAGCAAAAGATTTGATTTTACAAATTATAGGCGATATCAGCGTTGCCGGTGCTAACTATCGATCGATGGAATTTGCGGGCGATACAGTCGAACGTTTAACGATGGAAGAACGGATGACGCTGTGCAACATGGTAATCGAAGCTGGCGGGAAAAATGGCACCGTGGCTGCGGACAAAACCACCTTTGATTACGTTAATCCTCGCACTAATGTGCCGTTTGAGGCATTTTACACTGATGCGGATGCTACATTTTATAGCGATCGCACCTACGATGTCAGCAAATTAGAACCAGTCGTCGCCAAACCGCACTCCCCCGACAACCGCGACTTGGCGCGCAACTGCCGCGATGTCAAGATCGATCGAGTATACATCGGTTCCTGCACCGGCGGCAAAACATCCGACTTTTTGAGTGCCGCCCGCATTCTCAAAGGAAATCAAGTCAAAGTTCCGACATATTTAGTACCAGCGACTCAGAAAGTTTACGAAGATTTGTTTGTGACCAAATATGACGGTCAAACGCTGTCGGAAATCTTCTTAGCCTCCGGCTGCATCGAACCCGCAGCGCCTTCTTGCGCCGCTTGTTTGGGCGGCCCGAAAGATACTTTTGGGCGGATGAACGAACCGGAAATTTGCGTGTCTACAACTAACCGCAATTTCCCCGGCCGGATGGGGAACAAAGAAGCACAAGTTTATCTAGCTTCGCCTTACACGGCGGCGGCTTCGGCGCTAACTGGGTACGTCACGGATCCGCGCGAATTCCTGCGTTAGAAAGTAGCTAATTTCAGGTGCGCAGCGCGCACCATACCAGATGAATGTAGGGTGCACGCTGCGCAAATCCGGCGTTTATTCAGTTGACAGTTGACAGTTGACAGTTGATAGTTGACAGTTGATAGCACTTGACAAAAGAAGGAAGAGGATTGGAGTAATGAATACTCTTATTTTAATTTCTCCCTACAAGGGTTCAGGCTTTAAACCAATTCTTTCGGGTAATTTTCTTCCTTCTTCCTTCTTCCTTCTTCCTTCTTCCTTCTTCCTTCTGCTATAGGCGCGATGATTGTAATTGTAATCGGAGTCTCCGGTTCGGGAAAAACTACTGTTGGCAAGTTGCTGGCGCAATCTCTCAATTGGGATTTCAGCGATGCCGACGATTTTCACCCATCAGCTAATATCGATAAAATGAGTCGGGGCATTCCTTTAGAAGATGCCGATCGCCTTCCTTGGCTGTTGCAATTGCAAGCTACAATAGATAAGTGGCTGTTGGAAAATAAAAATGTCGTGTTAGCTTGTTCTGCCTTAAAAGCATCTTACCGCGAAATCCTCTGCCGAGACAAGCAGCGGATGAAAATAGTTTATCTCAGAGGTGATTTGGAGCTGTTCGCAGCCCGGTTAAAAACTCGCCAAAATCATTACATGAAATTTGACTTATTGTCAAGTCAGTTCGCCGCTCTCGAAGAAGCAAAAGATGCAATTATCGTAGATGCTTCGCAGCCAATAGAGGCAATCGTGCGCCATATAGGCAATCATTTGATGGGCGGTTAATCCCAAAATAAAACAGGTTTGTAAGTAGGTAAGCACAAAAAAATCATAGTATTTTGTAGGGGCGGGTGCCGGCCACAATCCATAACATCCCAACAAATAATTTCATTCAAAACCCGCCTCTCCACGCTTGATATATTGCACCAAGTCTGTGGATTTTGCGTTGGGCGGGGGCGGGTGCCGACCTGTAGACTGTCATTTTACAGTTTTTTGGGCTAAACTCGCCCCTACTAATATTATTTTACTTAGAACAATAGGAATAGATCGACCCGCCCCGATCGAATATCCTCCGATTTACAAAAAACCGCCCCCGCCCAACATATAGCGGTTCTCAAGCGTGGTGAGGATAGCCCTATGCCCACGGAGGCCTATGCCCTATGCCCTATGCCCACGGAGGCCTATGCCCTATGCCCCATGCCGGATAGTACCTCATCTTTCTGAGAAAGGCTATACAATTTCTGTACTCTGTTAAGATCTCTCAATATCTTGACAAACAGCCTGATCCATGCAAACGCTTAAAAAATCAACCCGACCTTTCGATCCTCAAGATACATATCCCTGTCCCGTGTGCCGCACCGGTGAAATTGCTACCATGCCGATGATGGAGGCCCTGGCTTGCAACTTCTGTCAGCATATTTTTACCGCCAGCGAAGAAAGGCAATCGCTGAAAATGGCCGATCGCCAACCGCCCGTAACATGGCACTGGAACGGCAAACAATGGATAGGAGCGCACCTCGAAGGCGTAGAATTCGGATGGCCATACTTTGCAGCGGCGATCGGTCTCATCTTCCTTCCTACTACCTTGCTCGGACTTTCAGCTTACTACTTTCCCCCGATTCCTGGCAGCCGCTTGTCGTGGCTGCCCGCAGCTTGGACGGGCTTAGCTTTTTTGTCCCATTTAGGCATTGTGCTGTGGTTGGTAGCTGAATTTTATCAATTCCCCGTGGGCACTTACTTCAGGGCTTGGGGGCGCAGGATTCGCCGCCGCTAGCTGGATGCTCTCAAATAGTCGATCGACTTTCGGGCCGCGCACCGGCATCAATTTAGCTAAAATTAGAGGCGATCGCAAAACTCAATTTCAAATCAGCACCACTAGAGCTATAATCGTTAGCTATTCTAAATACTCAGATACGAGCGCATAGCGATTTGTGAGGAGAGCGATGAACATACTTGGAATCTCGGCGTATTACCATGACAGCGCCGCAGCCTTAATTCGCGACGGAGAAATTATCGCCGCAGCGCAAGAAGAAAGATTTTCCCGCAAAAAGCACGACGCCAGATTTCCCAAGAATGCGATCGCCTATTGCCTAAAAGAAGCGAAAATTGACCTACAGCAACTCGATCGCATAGTCTTTTACGACAAACCCTTAGTCAAATTCGAGCGCCTTCTCGAAACCTATTTAGCCTACGCACCCCAAGGTTTTCGCTCTTTCCTCACCGCCATGCCAATCTGGCTCAAAGAAAAGCTGTACCTCAAAACCATGCTCAAAAGAGAGCTCGCAGAAATGGCAAACTGCAAAACCAATAAACTGCCATCTCTGCTATTTACCGAACACCACCAATCCCACGCAGCCTCAGCCTTTTTTCCCAGCCCGTTTCAAAAAGCAGCCGTTTTGTGCCTCGACGGCGTGGGCGAGTGGGCCACAACCTCCGTGTGGCTGGGAGACGGCAACCAACTAACACCTCAGTGGGAAATCGATTTTCCTCACTCCTTGGGTTTGCTTTATTCAGCTTTCACCTACTACACCGGCTTCAAAGTCAACTCTGGTGAATACAAACTCATGGGTTTAGCGCCCTACGGCGAACCCAAGTATGTAGACAAAATTCTCACCCATTTAATCGACCTCAAAGATGACGGAACTTTCCGTTTGAACATGGATTATTTCAACTACACTGTTGGCTTAACCATGACAAACAAGAAGTTTGACCAACTGTTTGAAGGGCCGCCGCGCCAAGGCGAAGGCAAATTGACTCAGCGGGAAATGGACATTGCAGCGTCCATTCAAGTTGTTACCGAAGAAGTTGTTTTGCGGCTTTGCAGAACAGTTAAAAAAGAATTGGATGTTGATTATCTTTGTCTCGCAGGCGGCGTTGCTCTTAACTGCGTTGCTAACGGCCGACTTTTGCGGGAAGGTATTTTCAAAGATATTTGGATTCAGCCGGCGGCAGGAGATGCTGGCGGTGCTTTGGGCGCGGCTTTGGCGATTTGGTATCAATATTGCGAACAAACTCGCACTGCGGGCGATGAGTTACTCGTAGTAAACGATCAAGAGGAGAGGACTGAAGTCCTTACTACGAACCTGGAGAGGACTGAAGTCCTTACTACGATCCAAGCTGTGGCAACTGTGGCGAAGTCTGTGGCTCATTTAACTTGTCACGACAAAATGCGCGGCTCGTATTTGGGGCCAAGGTTTGCTGACACAGAAATTCTGGAATATTTGGATGCTGTCAAAGCTAGCTATCACCGATTGGATGATGCTGAGTTAATGCCACAGTTGGCTGAAATTTTGGAACAGGGAAATGTGGTGGGATGGTTCCAAGGGCGGATGGAATTTGGGCCGCGGGCTCTCGGAGGTCGATC
>JAYUGZ010000980.1:0-2760 GCA_043767465.1 Cyanobacteriota bacterium | reverse complement strand
AAGTTAGAACGGTAGGGACTTAGCAAAAATGCTTCGGGCTTTTGCAGTTGCAAGACTTTTTTGATGATTTTTTGTGCTTCCGGGTTGGCGGTGGCGGTGAAAGCTGCGATCGCAATTTTACTACCTTCCGGCTTAGATTTTAACAAAGCCGGCCGTACTGTTCCCAAACGGCGGTAAGCGGGTCGAAATGTGTCGCCCCACTGGACTAAACAGTGAGCTTCATCTAATATTAAACCGTTGATTGGGATGTGCGGCTGACTGATAATTGCCCAAACAGGTTTGCTGAGTAATGTTTCGGGAGACAGGTACAGCAATCTCAACTTGTTTTGTTGCAGCGATTGCATAGTTTGTTGGCGTTGCTGTGCTGGTAATTGACTGTGGAGGAGGGCAGCGGGTAAATTGCGATCGCGCAATTCTTGCACTTGATTTTCCATCAGTGCGACTAACGGCGAAATCACCAAAGTTAAGCCTGTTTGTAATAAAGCTGGCAGTTGAAAGCAGATTGATTTGCCACCACCTGTCGGCATAATTATCATTGTATCTTTCCCGGCTAACAAACTGCTGACGATTTCTCCTTGGGGCGCCCGAAAGTCGTCGTATCCCCAGATTTCTTTGAAGGCGACGCGGGCTTGATTTAATAATGTTGGTGCTGGTTCGTATTTCATTTGGTTTAGTTGCCAAATTAAAAAATTAATCATACCAGACGGGACTTTAGTTTGCAATGACAAGTACAGTCGCACGCTAACCTCAGAAACCCGGTTTCTTTCTAGATTTATCGTTCCTCGGCGCTAAATTTTCGTAGAAACCTGGTTTCTCGCCACTCCACGTCATGAAACTGTCAGAATTAGTGTTAATTTAATAACAGTTAATAACTTTACTCAACTTTGAATCATGAACGCAAGCACCTTAAGCGAAGTTTTTAGCTATCAGCAAAAGACTTGCGACATTTCGGATACAGCGGGCGCGGTAGCAGCAGTACATGAAGATGGTTTTGCGCTGATTCCTGGTGTGCTAGGCGAGTCGGAAATAACGGTAGCACGGGAAGCACTCGATCGCCTGCAACCCTTCGGACTCGATGGTAGCAGTTGGAGTGAGTTGAACAAACATTTTAAATGCGTGTTCAATCGCGATCGCCTGTGGCTTTCATATATCGATCGACCTGGTATCATTGAATTGGCAGAAGCATTGATGGGCAGCGATTGCCACATAATCGGCATGACTGCATGGAAAAGCGGGCCCGGTTACGATGGTTGGCGCGTCCACGTCGATCAGGTGTTTGTGCCATTGCCCGAAAGCGTGTTTGCCGTTAGCGGAGCCCGCCCCTACGGGGGCTGCGCCAACGAAGAGGATCGCAGTTTTCAACTACCAGTATGGATTTGTACAGCCCATTTCTATCTCAGCGACATCACAGAAGACCTCTGTCCTACCTATATTATTCCCGGCAGTCACAAATCTGGTAGAAAACCCGATCGCGGTGAAGAAACTTGGAACGGACACTCGCCAGAACCAGTTGTGTGCAAAGCTGGAGACGTGCTGTTTTTCCGCAGTGAAATTTGGCACTCCGGCGGCAGAAATACGACTGTTGACGGAAGTCGCTATATGCTGCAAGTGCATTATTCCCACCGCAACATCGCCCAGAAATTTTCGCCTTGGCCGTGGCAATTCAATCCAGAAATCCTTGCTACTGCTACAGAAAGACAACTGAGGCTTTTAGGCAAACATCCTGAGTCAAATTACGGTTGAAATATCCTATAAATTTTAGACTTGAATTCCATTCATTCCCTCGCTCTTCTTGAAATGCATCTGCGTTCATCTGCGTCGATCTGCCTAGCATCTGCGGTTGATCTATCAATTTGAGATTTTGAGTTTTGGATTTAAGACGATCGTCAATTCTAGAACTCTGCGAATCCCCGAATATCTTGAGCAATCCCAATCCAAAATCCAAAATCTAAAATCTAAAATCACCTAATACTGGCCGTCTCGGCGGCCGAGCTCGTACACGCCACCACCAATACAGGCGATCGTCCCCATAGATACCGCCCAACTGGTACCCAACGACAATTCAACGCCCCAATTGCACAATCCACCCACAATCAAAAAGGGCAGAATGCTCAACAACGAAGCGTAAAAGGAATTTTGAGCTTCTCTAGCTTGGCGAGTCTTCTCAAACTCCGCTTCCGAGGTGTAGAGGGATCTTTCGGCAAAATTCATCCAGCGGGCCAGTTGCAGGATTACCCATTCTGTGATCGGCGACAGACCCCAGTACAGGGCCAAAGACCATAATGACGCACCGGCGATCGCAGTTGCGTCTATGGCAAAACTAAAGGGAAAAATTTCAGTAAGCATTGCTTGATGTGTGTTATGAATTTGAGATTTTGGATGATACCAAAATCCCGGACTAAACTATAGTGTCAAGCAAAAGCTCGATCGAATTCAACCGCAGCCGAAATTATGCCAATTTTTTTAAGGCCTCACCCCCGGCATTTACCCGGAAGCCTTGACACGGGTTTTGGATGGAGTAAGATACACGTTGTTGATAAACTGATTCGCGAAGGAAGGGTAGAGATCGCACGCCATCTTGCAGCGAATTGGCACTCCTCAACGCACACTCGCACACACATTCAACTTGTTCGCCGTGAAAAAAATCCTGCAAGACTCTAGAGGCCCGCTGACGGCAAAACGCTTTTTTCGTTTCAGACAGATGCTGCTGCTGGCACTTTCGATCGGCATTGTTTTGATCGGCCCTTATTTGCAGCAGCA
>JAYUGZ010000979.1:0-6850 GCA_043767465.1 Cyanobacteriota bacterium | reverse complement strand
CGAGAATATGTTTTGAGAGCAAAAACTACTTTTGCTGCTCTATCTGTAGCTGTGATAATAGTATTCGTGCTTCTTTGCAAAGTAGCAATTTGATAGGCTCGCTGTAAAATATCGGAGCTGGTTGGGTCTTGCAGTAAAGGCAAAATAGATTCGAGATTGTTGTAAATGCCGATGTCAACCAAAGTATCAGCTACTGTTTCAGGATTTGCCACAGAATTGTTTGATAGCTGCCGAACCAAAGCTCTTTTAAGCTGGCGTTTTTCTCGGTTGGAAAAGCCGATCGCCTGCGGCTGGTATTTGGGCAGCAGCCTCAATAAATCCGAGTAGCGCTCGGGGGACATATTGTGGAAAAAATCGACAACTTCCGCAAGATTTTGATTGAAGAAATCGGCTAAATTTTCGACAGACGAGCGAATCGCACCCAGCGGAGTATTGATTTCGTGAGCGACGCTGGCAACTAGCTGTCCCAATGCTGCCATTTTTTCTACTTGAATCAGCTCTCGCTGCGTTGTTTGCAGGTTTTGCAGGGCTTGCGAGAGTTCTCTGGTGCGATCGGCTACTTGCATTTCCAAAGTTCTGTTGTACTCTGCTACCAGTTTGTCAGCTTGCTTGCGAGCGGTAATGTCGCTAAAAGCCGTAATTGCATAGACAATATTGTTTTTGTGATCAAAAATCGGTTTCGAGTGCATTTCCAAAGGCACAATCTTGCCGGAGCTGCGGACTTCTAAATTATCGGCGATCGCATTTTCGCCTTTGAGAGCTCGCTGGGTCGGCAATTGTTGATCAGAACACGGGCTGACTTTTCCTGAAATATAAATTTGAGCAGATGAAACTAACTCTTCACCTGTAGATGAAGTCGCAAAAACTTGACCCAGCAACCGCTGTCCGGTTTGATTGATGTACGATACCTTGCCCTGGGGATTGTGTACAGTAATACCCACAGGTACAGCTTCTAAAAATTGCGTCAATTTGCTTTGACTTTCCCGCACTTCTGCATAAAGTTTAGCATTAGCAATAGAAACAGCAGCCTGCGTTGATAACAGTTGCAAAACCTCCACCCTGTCATCAGTAAAAGCACTGGTATTTAAATTATTTTCTAAATAAATTATTCCAATTAATTGACCTTGATTCAGCAATGGCGCGCACAAGATTGATTGAGAATGATGTTTAATAATATACGGATCTCTGGTAAAACTACCTGTATGAGCTGCGTAACTTTCGACAACCTTTTGTTTGGTACGGGCAACATAATTAATGATGGTAACAGGCAGGCACTGTTCGACAGGAATCGACTGCAAAACATCAACGCGCTCGGCATCTATTTTCCCCGAAGCTTCCACCACCAACTTACCTAAGTTTTCCAAAATCAAAAAACCCTTTTCAGCCCCCGCATTTTGCAGCATAATTATCATTAACTTCGCCAGCAACTTATCCAGCACAATCTCGCTAGCGATCGCACCAGAGGCTTGCAACACCGCAGCTAAATCAAAAATTTTGCTGGAATCGCGACTGTTGGCAATATTATTAATTGTCGCGCAGTCACTGGTAATGCTTGTTGCTGCCGGAATTCTGATTAAAAATTGAGGATAGTGTTTTTCCAAATACTGAAGCTTACCTTTAGCTCCCCAGTGCGTGTAACAGTAATGAGCGTCAGCCAAATACACTCGCGCAATCTTATCTTTTCCCCAACCGATATAAAATTTAGCTGCCAATTCGTGAGCGAGAGCTTCTTCGTTGATATATTCGTTTTCCTTCGCTAAACTAATCGCGCGATCGTACTCTTCCATTGCCTGAAAATTATCGCCCAAAGCTCGATGCTTCTCTGCCTCAACAAGATAAAATTTGTGCAAGTAATTCATGGGGGCGTGTGCCGCCCAGATTCGCATTTTGTTTTGGTTTTCTCCTACTTGTTCGAGCAGAATCTCTCGCTCCAATACATCTGCTTCGGGATAGACAGCTAGTGCAGCCAAAGAATCATAAAAATGAAACAGTGGTACAGTTAAAAGACCCGTTCCTGCCGTTAAACATTGTCTAAATTTAGCTGCATTTTCCAGTGCTTGCGATAAATCCCCGAACAAATAACATAGTATGAGTTTGTGCAAATAAAAGTAATGAACTCCCGTGCGATCGTTCGCTTTCGCAAGCAGCGGCAGCAGATACTCTTCTTGGCAAGCTGTCCCCGATAAATTGCAGGGATTATCTGCCTCACCCAGCAAGTTAAGCACCGCTTGATGAAATATTTGATTGCACTGCAAGTTGATTGATTGCTTAAGTTGAGCGAGCCGATTGCTAGAGTCAGCAATTTCGCATTTTAGTGCTGTAAGTTCTTGCCCCACAAAATAGGAATATTGAGATTTTTGTTTGGCACAATAAGCAACAAATTCAAAATCTCTGTTTGTGAGCGCACTCTTATAGCTTTCTCGGAACATTGGCAGGGTTTCCCTGACATGATACTTGCTGTGAGCGATACAAGCTGCTACTACATACAATATCCTGCCTCTGAGGCTTTTGGCATTGAACATCGATACTAAGTTTAAAGCCAACTCGCCTAACTTATTGGCAGATTCAATGTCTTGAGATTCGGAGATCAAAATTACGCCCCAAGCCGCATAGAAAAAAGCCGAAATTGGTGAATTTCCATACTGAATACATGAATTAATCTGTGACAAAACCAGCGGAACTAATAGTTGAGGAGCACAGTGAAATGCAGCAGGAACTATGCTCGCTGCGATTCGCATTGCTGCCAGTTTTTCCGGAGATGTCATCACAGGCAGACTAATTAAGTCTGCGATATTTTTTCCGGCTAATTTTGCCTCTGTTTGCTCTAATGCTTGCTGAATGTTTAAGTCGCGAGGATTCTCGGGAAAAATTACGCCAAATTGTGCTAGCACTTCTCGGGCGAGATCGATCGCTTCTAGCTGTCTCCTCTGCACTATATAAGCTTGAATTTTTACCTCATAAACTTTGATTTTGTCCAGTACAGTTCTCCCTTGCACCAGCACAGTCTCAGACAACTGTTCCATCAGCTCAAATTCGCCACTAAAGTACGCCGTCTCAACTGATTCTACATAAATATTTAAAGTCAATTCGTACTGATTTGCCCAGCTCGAATCTGCCAGGAATCTCCGGCAGAAATTTAAATACATAACCGCAGCAGCATAAGCTGCCACCGCCTTAGCTTTTTTGCCAGCAATCAAATTAAAATTTAAAATTTTCTCTTGCTCTTCCTGAGTAAATATCATTGTTGAGTTTAAAGTATTTTTGATGCCAATATTAATATGATCGACAATTTTAAAGATATCATCTACCCGCCGACATTCCTCCGTATTCTCCCATAACCAGCAACCTATTTGCCAGTGAAATCTTTTTTTATGCGGCTCGTCAATCAAACCATAGGCGGCTTGCTGTATTCGATAGTGCAAAAATTTAAAATTCACAATTAACAGCTCGGCATTTACCTCAGAAACTGGTAATATCAAACCAGATTCCAGTGCTGGCAAGAGGTCAGCAAACACTAACTGCGGAGACTTTTCGCAAATCACAGACAGCAGGTGCAAGTCAAAATCTGTTCCCGCACAAGCTGCCAAGCATAAAACTTGCTGAGTTGACTCGGGCAGTTTTTGCAATTTGCCAATCATCAACCCCACTACATTATCGGTAATTTCCATCTCCTCAATTTCAGCAAGATTCCACTGCCAGCCTGCGTTAAATTCTGCAATATTTTTGGGCAAGTCAGAAACATAACTTGGGAACAAGGTAGTTTCAAAAGTCAACTGGGGACAGCTAGGAAAACTAAAAGTTATTAAGTTTTCGGTGTGCAGCATTTTTAGGAATTCGCTGACAAAGAAAGGATTGCCCCCTGTTTTACGCCTCACTAATGCCGCTAGGGGTGCTACTAATTTTTTGTCGCTGTGTAAAGTGTCAGCAATCAAATTAGTAATGTCTGACATTTCCAACGGAGGCAAGGTAATTTGATTGACCGTTGCTCCCTGTTTTCGCAATTTTGTGGCTGCCACGATCAAAGGATGAACTGGACTAACCTCATTGTCGTTATATGCCCCAACAATCAATAAACATTCTGGCTGGGCCAGAGATGATTCGCTAGCGGTTATTGGTTCGGAATCTTCAAGATTTGTGTTGGCTTGGCTTGCCATTGCGGCCGCCATCAGTTGAATTAATTTTAAGCTAGGGGAGTCTGCCCAGTGCAAATCGTCTAGAAAAATAACTAAGGGATGTTCCTTTGAAGAAAATACCTGTAAGAATTCGACAAATACGGAATTAAAACGATTGCGATCCTGCTCTGGCTCTAACTCCGGCACAGCAGGTTGTTGACCGATAATTAATTCTAAATCCGGAATCACCTCAATTATTACTTGAGCGTTTGGTACGAGAGCAGCTAAGAGTTTGGCGCGCCACTGTTTAAATCGCTCTTCACTTTCTGCGAGGATTTGTTGGAGCAGTTGTTGAAAAGCTTTTACCACAGCACTGCCAGGAACTTTTTGCTGCGCTCTGTCAAATTTTCCGGCAATGAAATAGCCCTGTTTTTCGATAATTGGTTGGTAAATTTCTTGAACTAGCGATGACTTTCCAGTACCGGAATCACCTGCTACAAACATGATTTCTACCCGTTTTTGTCCGGGAGAGCGGGGGCGACTGTCGGTGACTCGCTCAAATGCTGCGAGTAAAGTTTTTATTTGTGTTTCGCGTCCGTACAGTTTTTGAGGAATTTGAAATCGATCGCAAATATCTTGACTTGCTAGGGAAATTTCTGATATTTTACCGCGCGTGTTTAATTGGTTGAGACATTCTTCTAAATCTGATTTGATGCCCCAAGCACTTTGATAGCGTTCTTCTGCGTTTTTGGCTAATAATTTGGCGATGATATTAGAAACTGCTGCGGGAATTGCTCGATCGACTTCGGCGGCCGGTTTGGGCTGTTTGGCAATGTGGCAGTGTACTAATTCTAGGGCGCGGGCGGTTTCAAACGGCAGTTGGCGGGTTACCATTTCATAGAGCGTGGCGCCGAGAGAGTAATAGTCGGTGCGATAATCTAGAATGCGATTCATTCTGCCAGTTTGTTCTGGAGACATATAGGCGAGAGTGCCTTCTAAAACATGGGGATTTTTGAGGGTTGGTTGTTCTGGGGTTAATTTTTCTGGCGCGCAGACGCTGGCAATGCCAAAGTCAATGATTTTGAGTTGGTTGGTGCTGCGATTGCAAACTATGTTGGCCGAGTTGATGTCTTTGTGTATAATATTCATGGCGTGAAGCTCGCCTAAAATATCGGCTATTTTAATGGCGAAGCTCAGGGATTCGGAGAGGGTAAAAGGGCCAGATTGCATCAACCTTTTGAGAGATTCGCCTCCGAAATCTTCGAGAACGATCGCGGTCTGGCGATCGTAGTGTTCTAAACTGTAAGCTTTGACGACTCCTGCGAGATTTAAGCTGCGGATGATGTCATATTCTTGCTTGTGACGGGCGAGTGCTGCCGGAGTGAGGTAGTCTTGCTTGAGTATCTTGAAGATTGCGGGCTGACCGTCGGCCGATCGCACTCCCCGGTAAACTAGAGATCGATCGCTTTCATAAATTTTCCTAAAAACTTTGTAGCCGGGAAAGTTGAGCATAGCCGGTACGCATCTAATAGCTGAGAAGCTGGATATTAGTGGACAAAGCGCAATAAATATACCCATCTAAGCGATGAATTGCTATAAATATTCTCGTTCCTCTGTCAGGAACTCGTACCTGAGAAAATCACGATGTCACAATTCTAAGTAATCATAGCAGTTTCAAAAAAGAATGCAACTGTCGGCAAACTCGACACCATCAGCTCGCTCGGTCATTCCCAATTCTTCAATTGTTTAATTTAAAATCTAACATCTAACATCTAACATTGCATAACCCTGCCGAGGAGTGCGCCAGCATTCAAGGCAGGGTTATGATTGAGTATTCAGAATTCACACGCGGTGAGGCCACGGAGCCGGGTACCGGAAACGGTGCGCCGCAAAGCGTGGACTATTCACCTAATCGAGTTATTTTAGCGCTGCGTTCGGCCAACATCAGCACTATATAAATAGTCATTACATAACCGGCGGCCAGAATGGGAATAATTAGAGGAATATCGCGATAAATCATAATTAGAACCAAAAGTCAAGGACTAGGAGGAGGAGGGGACAAGTTCAAGACCTACTACATTAAGTCAGCACGCAAGACTGTGCCTTGGTTCTGAAGGCTGCTTTTCCATATCAAGCCTGCGGGAACATTTAGGCGTTCCCGGTCAATAATGATTTACTGCTTTACAGATGCTTAAACAGCCTAAAAGTATCCACTTTAGCTGCTTAAAGCTACCGTGCACATCTCATGCGCTAGTCTTAACTCCTGAAAATTTTTAGCCACGAGTAACTAAAAATCTGTCCCAGAAATTTTCGCTGCGATCGACTAACAAGGCTGGCTCTACGAAACTATTACAGGCATCTGAAAGCTACCTGCCAGCCAGGCTCAAATACAGCCTGTACTTAATGTATAGAATTGTTTAAATCCTTAATAGCTATAATAACACAGGGTTTCGGGAATTTACATATTTTTTGGCAGTGTGCTTAACAATTCGATACAATAGGGGCAACCCCTCTGCCAGCGGGCCACTCACCGGAGGCAGTGGGGTGAATCCTAGCTCGTAGCAGATGACAAATAACTGCCGATCGGCTAGATTTTTCTTCCCTATTGCAGAGAATTGCCTTAAAATAAAGATATGATTTGTAAAATTTTGTTACTTTACGGCTTGAGTCGGCGTATCCATGATCTCTAGCACTCTCCTATTTTCCTCGGTTGAAGAAGACCTGCGACTGTTGACAGA
>JAYUGZ010000978.1:0-6850 GCA_043767465.1 Cyanobacteriota bacterium | reverse complement strand
ACAAACCTTATTGGGTGGAAGGTTCTGACCCGGAAACGATGCACCAGTTGATGGCTGCAACGATGGATACGGCGATCGGCGAAATTAAGGCGATTCAGGAGGAAGCCCGCACTAAGGGCTACTCCGATCGCCCTCAGTGGCCAATGATTGTACTTAAAAGTCCGAAGGGTTGGACTGGGCCGAAGCAGGTTGATGGGAAGAAAACTGAGGGCTCGTGGCGATCGCACCAAGTTCCATTAGCTGAAATGGCTTCTAAGCCCGGCCACGTCCAACTCCTGGAAGATTGGATGAAAAGCTATAAGCCCGAAGAACTGTTTGATGACAAGGGTAAATTGATTGCAGAATTGGCGGAACTTGCACCAAAGGGCGATCGACGGATGGGGGCAAATCCGCACGCTAACGGGGGTCTGCTGCTGCGAGACTTGAAAATGCCGGAATTTGCAAACTACGCCGTAGACGTGCAAAAACCGGGGACTATGATGGCAGAAGCAACCCGCGTGACTGGCCGCTTTTTGCGTGATGTGATGAAACTGAATCAGGAAAACCAGAATTTCCGCATTGTTGGGCCGGACGAAACTGCCTCAAATCGCCTCGATCCGGTATTTGATGTAACTGGCCGGGAGTGGATGGGTAGTATTTTACCGGAGGACGACGAGCACCTGTCTCCCGACGGGCGGGTGATGGAAGTCCTCAGCGAACATCTGTGTCAGGGTTGGTTGGAAGGCTATTTGCTAACAGGAAGGCACGGATTTTTCTCTTGTTATGAGGCGTTTATCCACATCATTGATTCGATGTTCAACCAACACGCTAAATGGTTGAAAACTACTCGCGAGATTCCTTGGCGGAGACCGATCGCATCTCTCAACTACCTCTTAACTTCTCACGTTTGGCGGCAAGACCACAACGGTTTTTCGCACCAAGATCCGGGTTTTATCGACCACGTAATTAACAAGAAAGCGGAGGTGGTGCGGATATATTTGCCGCCGGATGCGAACACTTTGCTGTCAGTAACTGACCACTGTCTCCGCAGTCGCAATTATGTCAACGTGATTATTGCTGGGAAGCAGCCGGCTTTGCAATATTTGGACATGGATGCTGCGATTAAACACTGCACTGTCGGTATCGGGATTTGGGAGTGGGCTAGCAATGATAAAGGTGGCGAACCGGATGTGGTGATGGCTTGCGCGGGTGATGTTCCCACGTTGGAAACTTTGGCTGCTGTTGACATTCTCCGCCGAGATTATCCAGATTTAAAAGTGCGGGTGGTGAATGTGGTGGATTTGATGACGCTTCAGCCTTCGAGTGAACATCCTCACGGTTTGTCTGACAAGGATTTTGATGCTTTGTTCACGACAGATAAGCCAGTAATTTTTGCTTTTCACGGCTATCCTTGGCTGATTCACCGATTGACTTATCGCCGGACGAATCACCCGAATATTCATGTTCGCGGTTATAAGGAGGAGGGCACAACTACGACACCATTTGATATGGTGGTGATGAACGATCTCGATCGCTTCCATTTAGTTGGTGATGTGATCGATCGCGTTCCGAAACTGAGTTATGCTGCTGCTTACGGGAAACAGGCGATGCGGGATAAGCTGATCGAGCACAGGTTGTATATCAACAAACACGGCGACGATATGCCGGAAATCCGCGATTGGAAGTGGCCTCACGGTGGCGCGGTTGCGTCGGAAAAGCCGAAGGAAACTAAAGATCCGACGGTGACAGGAGATCAAGGTGTGCGATCGGGTGCACCAGGTTAGGGCGATATTTTTATGAACAGGCAAGATGCCTGTTCCACAAGAAAATTTCTCTTCTGTGGAACAGGCATCTTGCCTGTTGCTGACGATCGATATGTGATATAATTAATCTTAGCATAAATCAACGGTGGCTTAGGATTTGTACATTCAAAAGGATCGGTAATGCTTAAAGAAATAGAAATCCAAAATTTTAGGTGCTTTGAGCAAATCAAAATTTCTGGGTTTGAAAGAGTCAATTTAATCGGCGGCAAAAACAATGCTGGCAAGACAGCCTTGCTAGAAGCACTGCTGCTCAATGACGCTCCACAAGCTAGAAGTTTAGTAACGCTAAAAGCGTTAAGAAGGGAGCCATCAAAAGTTATTGAAGCCATGCCTGATAGAGCTTGGGATAACTTATTTTATCTACTTGACAAAGGGAGAGTTATACTAATTATCGGAAAACACGAGAATAAAGAGAGCCATCAAATAGAAGTATCAATTGATAAATCTAGTAATTTAAAAGAAATTTTTTTAAATAAAGATGCTGACGAGGTTATAGATTTTTTGTCGAGTAATACGTCAGGTTTATCTGTATTAACTATTAAGTTAACTAGAAATGATGAGGAACCTATTAAATCGTCGGTAATCGCTAGCTCCAAGGGTGTAATTACTTCAAATATTCCTAATACTGACGGCTCATCGCCCATCATTCCATCTTTTATGAGGAATTCGGGGAAAAATCTTACAGAAGCATACGATAGAGCACGTTTAGATGAAAAAGATAGCGAAGTTTTGAAAGCTTTTCAAGTTCTAGATCCAGTAATAGAATCAGTCGAAAGTTTTTCAATTGGTGAACCTATGCTTTATTTGAGAAGAAAAGGTGAAAGCCGTTTGCCTTTATCCTTGTTTGGAGATGCAATCAATAGGGTGGCAGATATTATTCTTAAACTGGTAAACAATGAACATAAAATCTTGCTAATCGATGAGATAGAAAATGGCATACACTATACAAGTCAGCGAGAGTTTTGGAGAATGTTATTCCGATTAGCGGTTGAACTGGATACCCAGATTTTTGCTACAACTCACAGTTTAGAGATGCTTCAAGCATTTGCTGATGTGGGTTTGGAACTAAATAAAGAATGCAGCAGCGCCTATTTTGAACTAGCAAGGAAACTCAAAACAAATCAAATAATCGGAAGTCGGCTCGATTTGGAAACTCTTAGTTATGCCATTAAGCATCAAGAAGGAGTGAGAGGTGAGTAATATTGTCATAGTAGAAAGTAAAAATGATAGGATTTTCATGCAGGCAATGGTTGAGAAGCTAAACTGCGATATCCAGGTAGAAACACCTATTTATATAGATGATTATCAAAGTTTGGAAGGCTTGAGCGAAACAGAGTTAATCAAAGCTTTAAAAAATTTAATAAGAAAGATTGACCGAAAAGATATCGAAAAGATTGGAATTATTATCGATATTGATAACGATTCAGAGCAAGAGCGGCTGAACTTGGTAAATAAATGTATAAAACAGGTGTTTGAATCAGAAACTTTGTCAAGCACTAAACAATTTATCGATATTTGTACAACAGATCATGGAACAAATGCAAAATTGGCTTGTTATTTTACAAATGTGGGAGGTCAAGGTGAACTGGAAACGCTTTTAAAGGCAATAAAGGCTAAAGAATCACCTCATGCTGATTGTTTGGATAGCTGGAGAGATTGCCTAAAAAAGAAGGGAAAGGAAATCAAGCAGAAAGATTTTGATAAATTTTGGATTGACAACTATATTAGGTATGATACTTGCTTAAAGAAGGAACAGAAACAAGCTGGAAGGAAATGCAGTATGTCTGGGTTTGATTATGTTATGGAACACAAAAAAGATATTTGGGATTGGGATAATACTGCTCTTGATGATTTGAAGGAGTTTTTTAGGCTTTTTTGTTAAAATGAGAAAACAAATGAAATCGGCGGTTTAAACCGCTTCTACACAAACCAAGTCCGCCTTCGCGGACTCAATACAAACCTAGGAATTTATGAGCTTAAAAATCTACTTTCTGCGGCACGGTGAAACAGTGTACAGCAAAACAGGCGGTTTCTGCGGCGACATCGACCCGGAATTAACCGTCGAAGGTGCTCAAATGGCAGCACAATTTGCTGAAACTTACGCGAAGTTGTCTTGGAATGCTGTTTATGTCAGTCCGATGAAACGGACGATCGCAACTGCAACACCTTTGTGCGATACTCTAGGGATTGAAATGCAGTTGCGCGACGGACTTAAAGAAATTAAGTACGGTGAGTGGGAAGGCAAAACCCTTGAATCCGTCAAGCAAGAATACTCTGAAGATTATATTAACTGGCTGACTGAACCGGCTTGGAATGCACCGAATGGTGGCGAAACTTCTGTGCAAATTGCGAGTAGAGCTTCTTTAATTATCGCAGAAATTCAGGAAAAATACAAGAACGGAAATGTTTTGGTGGTTTCCCACAAGGCGACTATTCGGATTATTCTGTGCGGTTTGTTGGGAATTGATTTGGGAAGTTATCGCAATCGCATTGCCGCTTTAGCAGCTTCTGTTAGTATTGTCAAGTTTGATGTGCGCGGGCCTATGCTGGAGGTTTTGGGCGATCGATCGTACATGGATGAAACTCTCCGCAATTTACCAGGTACTTGAGGTTTAGCGATGAAAATACTGGTGTTAAATGCAGGTTCTAGCAGTCAAAAAAGCTGTCTTTACGAGTTAAATGATGTTTTGCCCGATCGCCCGCCACAACCTCTCTGGGAAGCAAAAATTGATTGGACTCACCGCGAAAATACGGGGGAGTTGCAAGTCAAAACTGCTGATGGCCATACGCTTGAGGAAGAATTCGCCTCAGATTCTCGCGCTGGGGCCATTTCTCGAATGCTAGAGACTCTGTGGCAGGGTAAAACTAAAGTTATTAACAGTTTAAACGAGATTGATATTGTCGGTCATCGCGTCGTACACGGCGGGGAAAAGTATCAGCAAAGTACCCTGATTTCGCCGGAAGTCAAACAGGAAATTTCCCGTTTATCTGAGTTTGCTCCCGTCCACAATCCGATTAACTTGGCAGGTATCGAAGCAATTGAGAAAATCCTCGTAAATGTGCCGCAAGTCGCAGTTTTTGATACTGCTTTTCACTCGGATTTGCCGCCCGCTGCGTTTGTCTATCCCGGCCCCTACGAATGGCTGCAAGATGGGATTCGGCGCTACGGTTTTCACGGCATTAGCCATCAATATTGCGCGCGCAGGGCTGCTGAAATTCTGAACCGCGATTTGGCGGATTTGCGGCTGATTAGCTGTCATTTGGGCAACGGGTGTTCTCTGGCGGCGATTCGCGCTGGCTTGAGTGTTGACACGACGATGGGATTTACGCCTTTGGAAGGTTTGATGATGGGAAGTCGATCGGGCTCGATCGATCCTGGTATCATAATTCATCTGTTAAGGCGATCGGATTTAACTGCTGAGAAACTTGATGATATTCTCAATCGAAATTCTGGCTTGAAAGGGATTTCTGGGGTGTCTGGCGATATGCGGCAGATTGTCGAGGCTATTACCCAAGGTAATCAGAGATCTCAACTTGCATTCGATATTTACATCCACCGTTTGCGCGCCGGAATTGGGGCGATGCTGGCGAGTTTGGGGGGGTTGGATGCTTTGATTTTTACTGCGGGTGTTGGAGAAAATTCTGCGTTTGTGCGGGCTGCTGCTTGCGAAGCTTTTGGATTTATTGGGTTAAGGTTGGATGGGGAGAAGAATTTGAATTCGCCAATTGATGATGATGTTGCGGCGGTTGATTCTGCGGTGCGGATTTTGGTGATTCATACTCAGGAAGATTGGGAAATTGCGCGGGAATGTTGGGATATTTTTCGCGGATGATTCGGGGTTTTTTAGGAGGTTTTTTCGGCGGTTTTTTCGGCGGTTGAAACCGCGTCTACACATACGAAACCCGCCTCCGCGGGTTGAAGAGTGCGGGGTGAAGTGCCGAGTTTTGTGCATTTAAACGATACTATGTACGTGGATTGACAGGCTGATCCCCATCGCCCTTCCAGCATCCACGACAACCAATATGAACGTCAATAATAAGCTCCAGACTATTTTAACTTAGTTGCGAGATCAATTTGAGCTCCTGTATGGCGTTAACTGAATTGACAAAATAAATTTTCCCTCGCTGAATGCTCATAGTGCTTCTAAACCATCCATTTCTGCCACAATGAACTCTTCATTGATAGCAGCAATCTCAACTTGAATATCTGGATCGTTGGCCATCTCTGCTATCTCTGCTTCCAGGTATTTAGCATTAGCGAGTTTATTAGCTATGTAAGTTTTCTCCCGCACTCGGCAAGCGATACGTTCCAGCAGCCAAAGTTGTTCTTCTATCGACAGGGAACTAATAGAACGTTCAATTTCTACTAAAGTTTGTGAAATCATTTTAGTTTCCTCTTGTTTTTTGCCCCATCGCAAATCATCGAGATTTGTTTGAATGAGACCGGGCCCATTCCGAATAGATTCATTATGGCGATCGCTTACTTATCTTGTATCCATATTATACGACATATAGCAATCCTAAATGATTCAAATAAATTTGTAGGGGTAGTGCCCCCGTGCCTACCCCATATCTATCGGGCAACCACGGGGGGATTGCCCCTACAAGAATTATGAAAATGATTTAGGATTACTATAGTTGCGTAGCAGCTTATGACGCACACTCCAACGACTCCAGACGATTCAGAAAGTCGGGTTTCCCCCTTGTTTTTCCCCGACAAAGAATGTAAAATTCTAAAAACATGGGTTGTAAGCAATGAACGAAACACGCCGCCAAGCCTATCAAAATCTGATTGATTCTCTCCTCACCTGTCCCAGGGAGGAAGAAATCGAGATTCTGCAAGCTAACCTAGAATTAATAGATGATGGTTTTGCTCAATATTTGCGAGAATGGGCAACTCAAACTCTGGCAACTTTGGATGCAGAAGAAGCATACAATCGTGCTAATATTTTATACGGTTTAGCTTTCACTTTTTATAATTTGCGTCAAGGCAGTCGGGCAAGTAATTTAGAGGTTGGTATTGCTTGTCTAGAGATAGGATTAACTGT
>JAYUGZ010000977.1:0-6864 GCA_043767465.1 Cyanobacteriota bacterium | reverse complement strand
ACAGTAGAAGTAATCGAAATTCCCCGCTGCTGTTCCATCGCCATCCAGTCAGAGGTAGCGTGTCGCTGAGCCCGCCGCGCTTTCACAGAACCTGCTTCGTGAATTGCACCTCCGTAAAGCAGCAGCTTTTCTGTCAAAGTAGTTTTCCCCGCGTCAGGGTGCGAGATAATCGCAAAGTTGCGTCGGCGCTCCACAGCAGTCAGCAGTTCAGTTTCGAGTTCTGTTGTCATCACAAATTAGGTAGGGGAATCATCACCCGATCGCCATTATAGCCTGTGCTACAGTTGCTATTAAAGGTAAAATTATCAATAAAGTCAAGGAATAAAAGTCATATGTACGACTCCGACAAGCGGAAGCTGCTATCACTGGTGTGCCACGGGGCAATTTTTTTCAGTACCTTAGTGTTCTCGATCGGAGCGCCGATCGCTGTATTATTAGTTTCAGATGACCCCGTTGTCAAAGAAAATGCCACCGAAGCCATCAATTTTCACCTGAATGTATGGCTGTACAGCACGGTGATTGTGGTGTTAACTGTCGTCACTTTCGGGCTAGCTGGCTTTATCCTGGTTCCTCTAGGTTATCTGCTGCACTGGGGACTGACAATTATGGCTATTCTCCACGTTTTGCAAGATCCTAACCAACCTTACCGCTACCCTTTTATTTTCCGAATAGTTTAGACAGCAAATCGCACTTCACCATCGATTTAAACAACCCGATTTCTTGTAGAAACCGGGTTTTTAATTGTTTGATAGCAGAAGGAAGAAGGCAGAAGGAAGAAGGAAGAAGGAAGAAAGAAGAAAAGAAAGGGTTTTAACAGTTCGTAAGGCGCAGTACGCATCTTACGGAAGAGAAATTGTCCCTAATTGTCGATCGACCAATTCCCAATTCCCAATTCCCAATTACCAATTCCCAATTCCCAATTCCCAATTCCCAATTCCCAATTCCAAAACACAATTCCCAACTTTTACCGCATTTCAGCAACTCTAGCAGTCTCTGTCGGCGGCATAACCGCTTCTTTAGCATTCAACTTGATATTCAACTCACGAATCCGGCGCGATAGCAAGCGAATAATATTCACAGCAATTCCCGGCGTTTCATCGATCGCATCATAGAGCTGCATTTGAGTCAGCATCAAACACTCCGATTGTTCCAAAGTAGAAATAGAAGCCGATCGAGGTTCCGCATCAAACAGCGACATTTCCCCGAAACAAGCCCCCGCCTTCAACTGTGCCAAATCGCGATCGCCTATATGCACCCGCACCGTTCCCGATACCAAGATATAGAGCGATCGACCTTCTTGTCCTTCCGTAAAAATCCTATGCTTGGAAGGAAACGAAAGTTCGTCCATTACCGATGCTAGACGCACAAGAAAATCATCCCGCAGTTCCTTAAAAATCGGAACTTCCCTGACAAACAATAGGCGTTCGACGCTGGTTAACATAATGCGATGCAGTGATTGATTTAAACTTTAACAGGGAATTGGGAATTGGGAATTGGGCATCGGGCATCGGGCATCGGGCATTGGGCATTGTTAACTGTTGACTGTTGACTGTTAATAACTGACAACTGCCAACTCCCAACTGCCAACTGTCAACTGCCAACTGACAACTGACTAATTTTACCTTTTTCCCCCAGCACCCAACTCTGCCATCATCTCTACAACTTGAGCTGATACCAAATTATCGGGGTCATTTTGCAGCCTCGGCAACAATTCGAGCAACGCCCGGGGCGAAGCTATTTTCAAATAGGCTAACACTGCTTCGCGGACAAAACCGGTCGGGTGTTGCAAACATACAAGAGTTTGTTGAGCGGTAAGGCTCCAACGCGCTTCCCTCGCCAAGTGAAAGCAGCAGGCCAAGGCCCAATCCGAAAGGAAGTGGCGCAATTCTAGCAAGCGGCGCAAACGATCGCTAGGAGCTAGAGGTTTGTAAACCATCAATTCCGAGAGATTGCTCAACTTTTCTCTTTCCGAGTGCTGATCGAACAAATTGAGGAGCGATCGCTTCCTAGCGATATCCACAGTATTGTCGAGAATTTCCAATCCCCTAGCCACCAGAGAAGGTTGGCCAGAAGCGATGTTGAAAGCCGCGGCTTGTACCGTGTCCAGCGGATAAAGAAACTTCATCAGCAAAAAACACCGCTCCTTAGCATCAGCTTCCAACCCCGCCAGAGCGCGCTGCAACAATTGAGCAGTATCGTTCCCAAGCGATCCCGCGCTGTTGGCATCTCGATCGGCAAAATTGCCGTAGGTTGTTACCGCAGACAAATCTACCAGACCTGCGTAAATTTGCCCGATAAACATCAACTCCTGTTCGATGAGAGTTTCCAAGCCGCTGCGGCCGATGCGGTCTAGAACCCCTTCTATCCCCGCTTCCGAAGGCATTTTCAACAGGATGCGGAGGATGTTGCGCCTAGTAGTTCCCCAAGCCGACATCAAATTGCTGACCAAAATGTCGATCGCCTCCACAGTCCCAATTTGACCCAGAGCCGTCCAAGCTTGCAACCTGACCAAATCCGACTTATGGATATCCTCAGCCAAATACACGAGCAAAGGAATCGCATCATTGTGCAGTTTGACGATCGCCTGCAAAGCCGCTTCCCTAGTCGATTTGTAACCGAGTCCGCGCAGCAGCGAAGGATAATATTCTTCCGAATGAGTAGACGAAATCACATCTAACAGAGCACAGCGCACTCGCAGAGATTCATCTTGCAACAGATTCGGGATGTACAGCCGCAGTCCTTGCAAATAATCAGCCTCTCCCAGAGCCCGCGTCCCCATCACCCGTTCCCGTTCCATCTTGTGCGTCAGCATTTGGCGCAGCGTGTTAGTAGCCTCTGCCTTTTGCTGGCGATCGCCCCTTCTCATAATTAAAGCAGCCGCCGTACCCCGCACCACCGGATCGACGTTCGGCTGCAAGTAAGGCCGCAAGCTGTCGATATTCGGTTCAGCTTCCGTCAGCCAGATGTAGCGCAAAGCCAAGGCCAGCACCTCCGGCGGCAATCCTTGCTCCGAGAGTCCCCGGACAGCTTCTAAATATGCCGGGTTCGGGTGTTGCAGCATAGTTTCCAAGCTCTGGCGCTGCAAAGCCGAAGGCAACACTTCCAGAATCGGAGCCAGGACTTCTCCAACATTTTTAGGATCTATTTGCGTCAGGAGTTCTATGCAAGAGCGCTTTTCATCTTCGCTCCCCGGCTGTTCTAGAGTTTCCACCACTGCGCGCTTGAGAGCTTTGAGGTCAACGTCTGTGACGCCCAAGCGCCCGCGTTCGGCACTTTTGACCAACAGGCCCACGTATTGAGAGCGGATCAGCCACACCACAAACAGCCACAGCAGCGCCAAAAGTACGATCGCCCCGATGAATACCAAGCTTTGGTTGTCGTGAAATAGCGTGTCCTTTTCGTCTTGGTGGGGCAGTACCTTGTCTGTCACCCACAGCATAATTAGGATGCCTACTCCTGTCACTCCGCAGGACATAGGTTCGCCCACACCGTTGACTAGAGTTTGAATTCCCGATCGAATATTGTCAGGAATCGGTTGGAATAAAACCGGACTAACAGTTTCCAACAGCGTGTAGTGTAGCAGTTCGTCCAGAAATCTCAGCAATATCAGTCCGATGAACACAGATACTAGCTGGCCCAGAGATGCTCCTATCGTCAGCACGCCTAGAATAGCGATACCCGCCGGCAAAATCATCGCCGTGACAAACACGCCGATTCGTTCTACCAAGCGGCTAGAAGCGAACCACTGAGTTGCGACTTGAAACAAACCTTGAATACCCTCGTAGATCCCCAAAAAGCTAGCAATCCAGCTAGCTCCACTCGCGCCGTCCGAAGGGTTTTGGTATTCTAGCTGGCTGTAGAATTGAAAATCTACCAACACGTAGAGGACTTCTGCGAGGACGAAGAAACTGACCAGAGGTACGGCGTATTTTTGCAGCGGGCCTGTAACTTTGCGGGCAGTAAATTCTTGTTGGTCGTCTTCGTCGTCGTCATCTGTCCAGCGAGCAGTTTCCGGGAATGCTTGGCGGTATTTTTCTGTGAGATAGTACAGCAACACAGAGCCTGTCGCCACCATTAACCCCGATACCAGAGTAACATTTTTCAGTCCGACTACGTACAGCAAAATCGGTAAAGAAAACCCGCTGACTACTCCAGCCACTAGATAGCCACTGCTGACTAGCGGATAGGTGCGCTTAATTTCTCTAATGTTAAACAGTTGGTTGGAAGTGATAGAAGTATTGAGGTCATTGAGGACATAGCAAGCTTCCACCCACAGCCACATCAAAAAAATAGTAATAAAAGCGATGCTGATGCCAGCTATCTTAGTATTTTCGTAACCGATGCCGAATCTAAACAAAAATAGCGGTACCGACATCATTGCCAGAACAACTACCACGGTGCGCCTTAGGGGCAGAATTTTTTGCAGCCACGAGTAGACAAATCCCAAACCAGAACCGATAAAGGCGCTGGCTATATAGATATATGGCATTTTGTCCGCACCGAATTCGTCTAAAAACAAACCTACCGTGCTCAGTTCCAGCCAGATCAGCCCGATCGAGGTTAGATTGTAGACTAGGAACATCAGTACGGTTCGCTCTACTTCTTCTGATCGCAGGTTGAGCGAGCGCAGCAGCCCTTGTTTTGCTCTGGCGATCGCGCCCATTTGAAAATTTTCCATGCTTCTGGTGCGTTGATATCCCTATTTGTGGTAGCGTCTCACCCAGCGACGGGCGCGCCGGCGAGCGCCAGCGATTAGTCTACCGTCACCAGTCTATTACTATTGACTGATGACTGATGACTAATCACCGAGCGCTATTTTTTCGGCGACAGCAGCATCATCATACTGCGTCCTTCTTTTTTCGGAGCTTGCTGCACTTCTGCTATTTCCTGCAAATCTGTGGCCATGCGCTTGAGCAAGTCCTCTGCTAGGTTGCTGTGTTGAATTTCTCGACCTCTGAACATGATCGTGGCTTTTACTTTGTCCCCGGATTTGATAAAGCGGTCTGCTAGTTTGAGGCGCACTTGGTAGTCGTGTTCTTCAATTTTGTAGCGCATCTTCACTTCTTTAACATCAGCAGTGTGCTGCTTCCGCTTTGCTTCTCGGGCTTTCTTTTCCTGCTCGAATTTGTACTTCCCGTAGTCCATTACCCGGCATACGGGCGGGTCAGCTTTGTCGCTGACAAGTACGAGGTCGAGTTCTTTTTCTTCGGCGAGGCGCAGCGCTTCTGCGGGCGTCAATATCCCTAGTTGCGCGCCGTCGGTATCGATTACCCGGATTTTGGGGTATCGAATGTTTTCATTAATCTGGGGTAGATTGCGATTTTGTCTTCTTTCAATCACAGGCATGAATGGTTTTACAATCAGTAGTTTAATATTGAAGCTTTTTGATAGTTACAGATTCGGTCGGTGAATATTTCACGATCGACGATCGAACTGTTTTGTAAGATGTTACCCTTACCGGACGTACTACCGTACCCTGTCTCCCCTCAGCTTCATCGTTGGGGAATATTTGGACAATCGTAAACGAATTCTTACAATACTTGCTATTCTACTCAGTCTGGCTGAATTTCTGCGTAGTTTTATTTTAACTTCACACGATCGCCCGCTCCTGAACCCGCCCGACGACAAAACGGTCAAACACTCAGGCGAAAGCATTAAGGATCAGGTAAAACGGCTTTTGTTACCCCAGACAGCCCCGTCTGGCAAGTCCCTAACTCGCCGGATTTGCGTTGTATAATTAAGCATAAGCAAGTGTAAATTTATGTTGCGAGCTGAGGCAAAATTGACAAATTCTCTGCACTGGCACCAACGGGTGGGAACTCAACGAGACTGGATGTGGCGGGGCTGGCAAACTCGCTACACTTATTTGCGGCCGGATGGAGGACGAAATCAAGGCGCGATCCTCTGCGAGGGCTTCGCCAACGAACTTGAAGATGCTGCGGCCAAACCAATCGCCTCCGCTACCTCAACAACACCGATTATTTTACTGCACGGGTTTGGAGCTTCGATCGGTCACTGGCGCCAAAATCTCGCCCCACTCGCCGAAAACCATACGGTTTACGCCTTGGATTTGTTGGGGTTTGGCGCTTCCCAAAAAGCTCCGGTCAACTATTCTGTGCCTCTGTGGGTCGATCAAGTCTATGATTTTTGGTTGACTTTTATCCGAGAACCGGTGATATTGGCCGGAAACTCGATCGGCTCGTTGATTTGTCTGGCCGCTGCTGCCGCTCACCCGGACATGGTTGCCGGCACGGTGATGATTAGCCTCCCAGACCCGGCTGTACGAGCCGAGGCGGTGCCCGCATGGCTGCTCCCGGCGGTTCTGGCGATTGAAAATCTATTTATTTCCCCGATCGTCCTGCGGCCTCTGTTTTCTTTAGCCAGCAAGCCTGCGGTTGTCCGCCGCTGGGTGGGATTTGCCTACGCCAGCCCCGAAGCTGTTACTGACGAATTAGTGGAAATTCTAGCAGGGCCTGCGGGCGATCGGGGAGCCGCCCGCGCCTTCTGCGCTTTATTTAAAGCTGTAGGCAATGCAGAATGTGGCCCTGGTGTCAAGACTGTGATGCGAAATTTAACAATCCCGATGCTGTTAATTTGGGGCAAACAAGACCGGATGATTCCGCCTCGGTTCGCCCGCCCCCACCAATTTGTCGAATGCAATCCCGAGTGTGTAGAGCTAGTTGAATTAGACAATGCGGGCCACTGTCCCCAGGATGAATGCCCGGAACAAGTCAATGAAGCAATTTTGAACTGGTTGAGCCGGAATTTTGGAGTTGCGGGCAAGAGCGAATTGCAGCGCTGTTGATTAAACACAGGGCGGTGCGTTGCTAGTTGACAAAACAGGACTTGCGGGTATCGATCGGG
>JAYUGZ010000976.1:0-6869 GCA_043767465.1 Cyanobacteriota bacterium | reverse complement strand
AGTTCACCGGTAAGAAGACTTACGATGCTTAAGCAATCACTGCATTGCTGAGCAAAACATAGGTAATATTGCTTATTTTGGACTCAGTTAAGACTGATCCCCCCTAGCCCCCCTTCTTAAGGGGGGGACAAGAGTATTCTCTTTCCTCCCCCTTCCTAAGGGGGATTGAGGGGGATCGGAACTCGGATAAAAGCGAGATTTATCAAGGGTTTTAGGGTTACGTTGACAGCAATGGGCAGCAGCTTCTACTGCAAACATCCAATTTAATTAAAAAGTTAATCGTTAAAGTTAAAGTAAAAATGAATGTGGCAATCAGACGATCGCAGATTTCTGATATAAATGTTTGTGCTCGCATTAATTATGAAGCTTTTAAAGATATTTCCGATCGCCACTGCTTCCCCCACACAGATTTTCTAACGGTAGAGTTGGCGGCCCAAATCACTCGGTTTTGGATCGAAAATCCGTCGTATTTTGGCATCGTAGCCGAGAGTGACGGTGCGGTTGTCGGCTGCGGTTTTATGGACGAACGCAACCCGATTCGCGGTATTGGGCCTGTGAGTGTCAATCGCACTTTTCAAGGCCGCGGCGCAGGGCGGGAAATCATGAAAGCCTTGCTGGAACGTGGAAAAGACGCTGTAGGCATTCGTTTGGTGCAAGAATCTTTCAACATGGCCTCCCTGTCGCTGTACGCTTCTCTGGGTTTTGAGGTGAAGGAACCTTTCGTGTTAATGGAGGGGAAGTTTCGCAGCCCGCCGCAGTATGGGTTTGAGGTGCGGCCGATGGCTAGTGAGGATGTTGGTGAATGTGTGGTTTTGTGCGAGAAAGTATGTGGGTGCGATCGAACTTCCGACATTGAATACGCCCTAAATAACTATTTTCCGTTGGTTGCTTGCCAGCAAGGTCGGATTGTGGCTTATACTTGTGCGATATCTACTTTGGGTCACAGCGTCGCCGAAACCGAGGCAGATATGCAGGTTTTGCTCTTGGGGGCTGCTGCGTACAGTTCCGAAGATGTGCTGGCTTTCCACTTGCCGCTGAGGTATGCAAGTTTGTTCCGCTGGTGCTTGCAATCCGGGCTGCGCGTCGTCAAGCCGATGGCGGTGATGGCTGTTGGCGAGTACCAATCGCCGGAGGGATGTTGGTTTCCGTCTTTTGTTTATTGATTGTATAGCAAGATTAATATATGATATTTCCCGATTTCTCACATTTTTCAGAACTGGCGAAACAAGGCAATTTTGTACCCGTATATCAAGAATGGGTTGCTGATTTGGATACGCCTGTTTCTGCTTGGTATCGGGTTTGCGCCGGTCAACCTTACAGTTTTTTGCTGGAGTCGGTGGAAGGTGGGGAAAAAGTCGGGCGTTATAGTTTGTTAGGGTGCGATCCGCTGTGGATTTTGGAGGCTAGGGGCGATCGCACAACTCAAGTTTACCGCGACGGTTCCGAAAAAGTATTTACTGGCGATCCGTTTGCGGCTTTAACCGAGTGTTTGCAGCCTTACAAACCCGTGAAATTGCCGCAGTTACCCCCGGGGATTGGCGGGTTGTTCGGTTTTTGGGGTTACGAGTTAATTAAGTGGATAGAATCGCGAGTGCCGGTGCATCCGGCGGGGGAAAATGATTTGCCGGATGGGTTGTGGATGCAGGTTGATAATTTGCTGATTTTTGACCAGGTGAAACGGAAAATTTGGGCCATCGCCTATGCGGATTTGCGCGAGACTGGCGTTGATTTGGCCGAGGCTTATGGTGCCGCGTGCGATCGGGTTTCTCGGTTAGTTGACAAGCTGAAATCGCCGCTTTCCCAGCAATCTACTCTCCTAGAATGGACTCCGCCGACTTACGGGGAAGATGCCCGTTCCACAAATGAAAATACAGAATTGAGTTACACCAGCAATACCACCCGCGACAAGTATTGTGAAAATGTCTTGAAAGCCAAGGACTATATCAAAGCCGGAGATATTTTTCAGGTAGTAATTTCGCAGCGGCTGGAGGCTGAATATAGCGGCGATCCTTTTGCACTTTACCGTTCTTTGCGCCTGATCAATCCTTCTCCGTACATGGCTTATTTCAATTTCGGAGATTGGCAGATTATCGGTTCGAGTCCAGAGATTATGGTGAAGGCAGAAAATACGGCTGACGGCAAAAAGATGGCAACTTTGCGGCCGATTGCTGGTACGCGCCGCCGGGGGGAAACTCCTGAACAAGATGATGCTTTGGCTGCGGAATTGCTGCAAGATCCGAAGGAAATTGCGGAACACGTCATGTTAGTTGATTTGGGACGCAACGATTTAGGCAGAGTGTGCCGGAATGGTACTGTCAAAGTTGACGAATTAATGGGAATTGAGCGTTATTCTCATGTGATGCACATCGTGAGCAATGTGGTGGGAGAATTGGCCCCGGATAAGACGGCTTGGGATTTGCTGAAAGCTGGTTTTCCTGCTGGTACTGTTAGCGGTGCTCCGAAGATTCGGGCGATGGAAATTGTCCATGAGTTGGAGGGTTGCCGCCGTGGCCCATATTCTGGGGTTTACGGGTATTATGATTTTGAGGGACAGTTGAATAGTGCGATCGCAATTCGGACTATGGTTGTTCAATCGCAGGGAGGCGATAAACATTCGGTTTCTGTGCAAGCCGGTGCTGGTTTGGTGGCCGATTCTAACCCGGACATGGAGTATGAAGAAACTCTCAATAAAGCCCGGGGTATGTTGCAGGCTATTCGCTGTTTGAAGTAGCGAGTTATGAGGATTCGGCCCGATCTCCCTGGCGCCCCCCTTAAGAAGGGGGGGACTGGAGTCTTCTCAAAGTCGCCCTTCTTAACGGGAGACTGGAAGTTATCAAAGTCACCCTTCTTAAGGGGGGGACTGGAAGTTATCAAAGTCCCCCTTCTTAAGGGGGATTTAGGGGGATCGGGCCTCGGCTACAAACGAGAGATAAAAATGGTTTTAGCCTTAAGCTGACACCAATAAATATAAAGTCCTGACTACAAACCATTTTTGTCGTCATTGCGAGGGAAGCGAAGCGATCGCAATGACCAAAGTCCTGACTACAAACTATGATTAAAAGAGGGAAATATGAATTTTTATATAGTTGATGTGTTTGCCGAGTCAAAATATGCTGGCAATCAGCTAGCTGTCTTTTGTGGTGCGGGAGTTGCCGAACTCTCCGAAGCCGAAATGCTGCTGATAGCCAAGGAAATCAATTATTCGGAAACGACGTTTATTCGATCGCCCAATCCGCGAAATAATGGCTACGACGTGCGCATCTTTACGCCCAAGCAGGAATTGCCGTTTGCCGGTCATCCGACGCTGGGGACGGCGTTTGTGCTACAACAAGAGATAATTGGCCAAAAGGTCGATCGGGTAATTCTCAATTTAGCAGTGGGTCAAATTCCAGTCACCTTTAACTATCGCAACGAATCCGCAGATATTTTATGGATGCGACAAAACCCGCCAACATTCGGTCAAGTTTTGCCAGCAGAAACCCTGGCAAATGTTCTAAATTTAGAAGTCGATGAAATTGATATAAATTTCCCTATTCAAGAAGTTTCTACCGGAGTACCGTTTATAATTGTCCCGTTAAAAACCCTTGCATCGCTCAAAAAAGCTCAAGTCAACTTAGATAAATATTTTGAGCTAATTAATACCACAGCAGCCAAAGATATTTTAATATTTTGTCCAGAAACTTACAACGACATTAATGATTTGAACGTCCGAGTTTTCGCTTATTCCCTAGGAATTCCTGAAGATCCAGCCACGGGAAGTGCTAACGGCTGTTTGGCTGGATATTTGGTACAATATGCTTATGGCGGGGAATCAAAGATTGATGTGAGAGTCGAACAGGGTTATGAGATTAGTAGACCTTCTTTGTTGTTGCTGAAAGCAGAAAGCAATCAAGGAGAAATAGAAATTTTGGTCGGAGGTAAAGTGGTGATGGTGGCGAAAGGAGAATTTGTTTAGAATATTTAATGGAAAATTATTAACCGCAGATTCACACAGATGCACGCAGATATGTACAGCTAGATTTAGATGCTTATTTGGCGATCGAGATGTTACAAAAGTGCTAATATGAGCTAGCTCATATTCATTCCTATGCGTCATTGGCATAGTGAAAGAATCATCTCTACCACAGAATTTACAATGTTGCCAACATTTTCTCGGACTTTAAATTTATCCCCTGACGCTTCTGAAGCCCTGCTTGCACTTCCATTAACCAGCTTGCTAGATTCACCGGAATTAAATCAAGTTTTGGGAAGTCTGGATACTGCTTTACTTAAAGAAACTTTGCCTACTGCTGGAACTATTTTATCCCAAAAGCTCCCGCCTTTTTACAACTGGTTGCAAACAGAACTAGGACTTGAAAATGTTCCTGACAGTCCAGATCATGCCACAAAATGGGTAGTGGGTTTTTTGAGGAATCAAGAAAGTTTAACTCGTTTAGTTGAATTGCACAAATCTATTCCCAGACAAGCATTAGAACGATCGATTCCTCGCTTAGTTAGCGCCTTCGATGAGGTTCAACCCGCCGCTGTTAAGGAAGAGTGGGAAAAAGCGATCGCAGCACTTTGTCTGGTGCTCGCCGCCGCAGCGCGGGAAAATCAGCCATCTGCTAGCTGAAGCAATTGTGTCTGAGTTTAAACAAAGCGGTTTTTTCGGAAAATTTGCAGTTGAGCGCGATCGATCTCAACGACTACCGGCTTTTTCTGGTTGAGGACGATCGCATTATGCCGATTTAACAACAGCCACTGAGCCAACATTACCACCAGGACTCGCCTTTTGCGAAACTTGCGTTCAAAACCGGCCATTCGGACGATCGCCTCTTCGATTTTATACCACCAGTTTTTCCCTTGCTGGGAAATCACAAAAATCGTTCCCGGTATGTAATCGCCTTCATTTGCCCAGAAAGCATACCTTTCGCCTAAAGTAAAGTAGTGAAAAACATTATTAGCGGTGCAAGTTTGAGCTAACTTTTCCGCAACTCCCAAAGAATTAAAAATTACAGTCGATCGCAGATAACCCGGATATTTTGCTACAATTTGCTGAGCAACTTTGCCTCCCAAACTTTCTCCGATGATATCCGCCGAATTTCCGCTGTAAAATTGCTGTTTGATCCAATCAATAGCGCCCGCAGTTTCCGCCGCTTTTAACTGGCGTTCTACTTTTGCCATAAATACATCGGGCGTATCTTCCAAAACGCGATCGAAAGGATACCACGAACCGTATCCGCGAATCACGAGCACGGGCGGATTATTACCAGAAACCGCAAGGCGACTTTCAGCATAAAAACCCGTGCGAGTGTCTTCAAAGACTTTTTCTATGGTATAATTTCCATCCACAACTTGCCCGGATTCGTGCCGAACATAAATTGATGGATTACTCGGCTGCTGACTATCATGTAGTTGGGGTTTGGCAAACTTTTCGTAGAGACAATCTAGTGAATGTCTTCCGGTTTTGCGATGAATAAAATCAGATTTTTTTGTCATCATTTTATAGTAAAGTGCGCAATGCGCACCTTACAAAAACTGGACACAACTTTTACAAAACTCGCAACGTGCTCGCAATACTATCGACTGCTTCCATCGCGCGAATTTCATCGAGTGCTTGCTGAAAATTACCTTCTCGAACATCGTGAGTCACGACAACAATTTCTGCTAAATTGCCATGAATTCCCGTTTGCACAATCGATTCCAAACTCACTAGGTGGTTCCCGAAACAAGTGCCAAGTTTGCCAATTACCCCCGGAGTATCCCCAGTCAGAAAACGCGCGTAAAACCGAGTCACAAGTTCCTGCATTTCTGCAATTTTGCAGTAGTGTTGGTGAGTGCAACTTAGCAAAGGATGGGGAATCGGCACAGTTTCGGTTTTCAGGATAGCAGCCACATTCAAAATGTCGGATACTACGGCGCTAGCTGTGGGGCCACCACCAGCGCCGCGCCCGTAGAGCATCAATTGCCCGATCGCATCTCCTTCGACTAAAATTGCATTGTAAACCCCGTTGACACTCGCCAGCGGATGAGCTTTCGGCACAAAAGTAGGATGCACCCGAATCGAGAGAAGTTCGCCTTCTGCATCCCCATTTTGCTCGGAAATTCTGCTGGTTTCTTGAGCAATAGCCAACAATTTAATCACAAATCCCAGCTTATCGGCGTAGTCAATATCAGCCGCACTAACTTGTCTGATACCTTCGCAGTGAATATCTGCTAATTTGATGCGTCCACCAAAAGCTAACGAGGCTAAAATAGCAATTTTATCAGCCGCATCTAACCCATCCACATCTGCTGTGGGGTCAGCTTCAGCATAACCTAATTGCTGAGCGTCCGCGAGCACTTCGGCAAAGTCTGCGCCTTCTGTCTGCATCCGCGTCAGGATGTAATTAGTTGTCCCGTTAACGATGCCCGTGACACTTTTGATGCGGTTTGCACCTAAAGATTGTTTGAGGGTTTGGATGACCGGAATGCCACCGCCCACAGCAGCTTCTAGCATTACATAAACGCCTTTTGCGTTAGCAGCGTCGAAGATTTCACTACCGTAGCGGGCGATAACTGCTTTGTTGGCGGTGACTACGTGCTTACCGTTGGCGATAGCTTGCAGAATGAGCGATCGCGCCGGTTCCAATCCTCCAATCAATTCTACTACAATATCAATTTCTGGGTCAGTGGCGATCGCTTCCAGATCAGTTGTCAGCACATTTTCTGGCAATTGTAAAGACCGAGTTCTAGAAATATCGCGCACTCCCACCCGATAAATTTCCAATTCCTGTAACAGCGGATGGCGGCCATCTGGGGAGAGCAAAATCTCTGCCGTTCCCGCACCAACTGTACCCAAACCTAGCAAACCAATTTTGAAAGCCACGACTTTGACCCGTTGAAACTCA
>JAYUGZ010000975.1:0-2775 GCA_043767465.1 Cyanobacteriota bacterium | reverse complement strand
TACGAACCTCTTGGCTGAAAACCTGTGCTTTTAAGCTGATTCTGGTTTTGGTAGCGAAGACGGAAGTACCAATAATTCGGCGGTCGATCGCTTCTCGACCATTTCCTTAGTAATCATACACCGGGCAACATCCTTGCGCGACGGCAACTCGTACATCACATCTAACATCAATTCTTCGACAATTCCGCGCAGCGCCCGCGCTCCAGTTTTGCGGCGGTATGCTTCCTGGGCGATCGCCCGAATCGCATCCGACTGAAAATCCAACTGCACGTTATCCATTTTTAGCAGCTTTTGATACTGCTTCACCAAAGCATTGCGCGGCTCAGTCAAAATCGCCATCAGCGTCGCCTCATCCAGGGGATCTAACACTGCCGCCACCGGCACCCGCCCGATAAACTCTGGAATCATCCCATATTTTACCAAATCGTCTGGTTCCAATTGCCGGAGCACATCGGCGGCCCGCTTTTCCTTCGGCACAGCTTCTCCCGGCTGAATAAAACCCATTGACTTTTTACCAGTTCTCTGCTCGATCACTTTGTCCAAACCGACAAAAGCGCCGCCGCAAATAAACATGATATTGCTGGTATCAATTTGGATGCAGTCTTGATAGGGGTGCTTGCGGCCGCCTTGGGGAGGTACATTGGCGATCGTCCCCTCCAGCATTTTCAGCAACGCCTGCTGCACTCCTTCCCCAGAGACATCCCGCGTAATCGAAGGATTTTCGCTCTTGCGGGCAATTTTGTCAATTTCATCAATATAAATAATTCCGCGCTGCGCCTCTTCCACGTCCATATCTGCCACTTGCAGCAGCCGCAGCAAAATATTTTCCACATCTTCCCCGACATAGCCCGCTTCGGTCAGCGTCGTCGCGTCAGCCACCGCAAACGGCACGTCCAGCATATCTGCCAGCGTCTGGGCGAGGAGAGTTTTGCCGCAGCCCGTCGGCCCGATTAACAAAATATTCGATTTTTGCAGTTCTACTTCTTCCGGCGGGTGCTTGCCGCTATTTTTGGCATGGATAAAGCTCAGGCGCTTGTAGTGGTTGTAAACTGCTACCGAGAGGACTTTTTTCGCTTCTTCTTGACCGATCGCATTTTCGTCGAGATAATTCTTAATTTCTCTCGGCTTGGGAATTTGGCTCATCGACATACTTTTGCCCGAAGTAGCGCGGCGCTTTTGCGCCGTTTCCTGCTTGGGAACCGCCGCCGCTGCGGGCACAGCACTGGAATCAAACAACTCCTCATCTAAAATTTCATTGCACAAGTCAACGCATTCGTCGCAGATATAGACCCCTGGGCCTGCGATTAACTTGCGTACTTGCTCTTGAGACTTGCCACAAAACGAACATTTTAGATGGGAGTCGTACTTAGACATAACAGCCTCTTATTTCAGTGCAGTGACATTTTCTCCCGCAGCCGGAAGGTTTTCTTTTTCGATCACTCGATCGACCAATCCGTAATCTTTAGCTTCATCGGCTGACATAAAAAAGTCGCGCTCTGTATCAGCCTCTAATTTGTCGATCGGTTGACCTGTGTGATGCCCTAGCAGTTCATTCAGCTTACGCTTATGATACAGGATTTCCTTGGCTTGAATCTCAATATCAACTGCTTGACCTTGAGCGCCTCCGAGCGGTTGGTGAATCATAATCCGGGAACTCGGAAGAGACATCCGCTTCCCGTGAGCTCCTGCTGTTAGCAGAAATGCGCCCATACTCGCTGCTAAACCGTAACAAATCGTCACCACATCTGGACGAATTTGCTGCATCGTATCATAAATTGCCATGCCTGCTGTCACCGAGCCACCCGGGGAATTGATGTACATTTGGACATCTTTTTCTGGATCTTCGGCATCTAAATATAATAGCTGAGCGACTATCGAGTCAGCCACTTCGTCGGTGACGGGAGTTCCTAAAAACACGATTCGATCCCGCAGCAAGCGCGAGTAAATGTCAAATGCCCGCTCGCCCATCCCCGACTGTTCTAGTACCATCGGCACTACATTGCTGGGACTAGAGCTGACATCAAAATCGTTATAGCTCGTAATTAGGTAATTGGAAGATTGAGATACAACCATAAGACACCAGTCAAGGATTATAGACAATTTGCTGCTGATGAAAGCTTGAAATTAAGCTGCCAGCTTCTAACTATTATGCCTTGTCTTAACCCAGATGGGGGGAATGGGGAGTGAATGGGTGCGTGAGATTGCTTTTTGCATGACTCGCAACGCTGGCGTGACTCGCCGCGCTCTGAGGGTAAATATAGCAGTGGACAGTTGACAGTGGACAGTTGACAGTTGCAGAATCAGGAAATTAAACCGTTTAGGCTATGGGTTAGGAGGCTCTATTCATGAGGTTATTTATGTCCCCACCGCTGTGGCGATTGCTATAAGTTAAAACACTTACTTGCAAATTATCGCTTCTTGGTTCTGGGGGGTTGATTTCTGGGCAGACTGGACTAATCCCAACCAATTTCTTCGGCGCTTGCAGTCAGCATAAGGTGCGCAGTGCGCACCCTACACTTGTAGTTTTTGGTAGCGAACCTCTAGTTTTACTCTTCGCCTACAACTTCCACGTCAATGACGCTTGTGGCTGCTTCTTCAGAAACTTCAGCATCTGCTGCTGATTCTTCTTCCTTGGGAGTCAGAGAGCCTTCAGGTACGAGTTCGATTGTCCCTTTTTCTTCCAACCATTTCAGCGTTTTTTGTTTGAGCAAGTCTTCTCCTACAAATTCCTGCAACTTCATAGGGTCAAAATTTCCTTTGGGAAATTGCTTTCTG
>JAYUGZ010000974.1:0-2775 GCA_043767465.1 Cyanobacteriota bacterium | reverse complement strand
GGTTGCGGGACAGATCGCGGATTGTATTGTTCGGCCGGCATATAACCGCTAGTGCCGATCGCCTGCGATGTTAATATTTCACCTGTAGAGTTTGCCGTAAAAGTGCTAATTTCTTTAACCGCCCCAAAATCAATCAAAACAATTCTGCGATCGGTTTGGCGCCGAATTAAGTTAGAAGGTGTAATATCGCGGTGAATAATATTTTCTTGATGAACTGACTGTAAAATTTCCAGAATTTCTCGCAACAAGGCGATCGCCTGTTGCTCTGTCCACTGTTGGCCCGCAGCCAGTTCTTCTTGACTGAGCTCAGATCCCTGAATGTATTCTTGAACCAAGTAAAAATAGTTGTTTTCTTCAAAGCAAGCGAATAAACTGGGAATGCAGGCGTGATTGCCGAGACGGCGCAAAGCGCGAGCTTCCCTTTCAAATCGCCTCCTTGCCATCTCCAAAACGCGCGGATCGTTCGATTGGGGAAAAGGAATTTCCTTAACAACGCACACAGGATTTCCGGGTCTGCTTAGATCGTTAGCCGTGTAGGTTGTAGCAAACCCTCCGCATCCCAACGGAGCGATAATTTCGTAGCTTTCGCGCAGGATATGCCCTAAGTTGACACACATATATTTTCCAACACCTGTTGACAGGCTGCGTCTTTAATGTTGATTATAAGCTTTTTCGCTGCCACTTACAGCTTGGCAGTAGATCAAATTTGTCTGGAGCGATATCAAAAACATTATAAATTTATTATAACTGTGACTAATTCCTCATTCCCTATTCTCCATTACTAATGACTGATGACTGGTGACTTCTGCTATGTCAATCGCACTTTAAGCCTGCGGCTGCGGCTGTGGGAAATTCGATCGGCACAAACGTAACACCAAATTGTTCTTTAGCACACGGAACAATGTGCGCTAAGGCTTTCGGAGGGTTTTTCCTATTTCCTGTTGTCGAGTCAAACTCAATTATACCCGTCGCTCCGTCAGCTTTAAACCCTGGAGATGCTAAGGTTGTTTGCATTCCTTCGCGGCTGGGTTCCGGCTGTATTTCTAGGGCTTTAATCAGCGTTTTAGTGGCATCATAGGTTAAAGCTGATGGAGCATTGACCGGGCCTCTCCACAATTTTTCAGCATTAACTGGAAATTTTTTATCAAAACTAATTAACGGATGCCAAAACACGGATACGACGAGTTTTTTAACGGACTTTAGCTGTTTTGCTACTTCTAGCGTTCTCGGCTCGTACAGCGTCGAGGGCCCGACAATCCAATTGCGATCGTCATTAGCTTTAATCATTTCTAGCGCATTTTCGGTAGACTTAGTAACTTGACCGTCGGGAAAGACAGCTATGGCTGTTTTTCCGGCTTTCTCAACTTCTTTGATTGCTGCTTCGGCGTTAAAATCATTTTTGGATAAGTCGTAATTACTGGTTCTAAAAGTCGATCCTCCTTGGGCTTCAAATTGCTTTTTAAACTCTTCCCACAAAGAAGCGCTGAAGGGACTGTTGGGATTGTAAAAAACTGCAACTTTTTTCTGACCGACTGAGAGCAGTTGATTTACTAAACCTTCAGCTTCTATGTTGGTTGTGGGAGCCGTCCGAAAGAAAAATTTTCGAGGTTTGCGTGTTAGTTCTTCTGTTGTACTTCCTGGAGAAATAGCGATTAGTTTATTTTGATTGTAAATATCTACTGTTTCCACTGTCATGTCGCTGGTGTAGTGTCCGATTACTGCTATAATATCTGGTTGAGCCACCAGAGAATTTGCTCTTTTAACAGCGTAGGATTTGATATTGCCATCATCCGCGATGATGACTCTGAGACCTTTTCCTTTAATAGCTTTTGGTTCGAGAAAGTCTTGACCGGGAAAATCTTTATTGCTGTCGTTTGCAGCGAGGAGACCTAAATTAACTTCGGTTTGAGCTTGAGCAAGACCGCGCAGCAGTTCTTCTGCTAAATTGGCGTTGAGAATGCTGCCGTCATCCTTTCTGCGGATGGGAACAACGATCGCGATCGTGTAATAGTCTGCATTGATTGATTTCAGCAGAGCATTGTTCATGTAAATTAAAGTTTCTGGGTCTCTGCGGTCTTCTCGCCATGACTGTTTGAGCAATTTTAAAGCTTCTGAATAATTTGAGTCTGCAAACTCATTAATTCCCCTTTGTTTTGACCAAAGGGCGGAGGTTTGTACTAGGAGTTTTTCACCGGAACTTATACCATCTGGGGAGGGTGTAGGCGCGGAGATTGGTGTTTTTTCGCCGACAATTTCTGGAGAGGGTTTAGGTGGGGAGGGTGGCTGGGAAATTATGCCGATTAAAAGTACGATCGCCAATCCGGCGGAAATTCCTGCAACGCCTAACAGCGGCCAGCGAAAGCGCCCAGGTTTGGGTGACTTCGACTTTTTGTCACTATTGTCCAAGTCTACCAAAACTTCAGGATGCGACTGTTGCTCGATCGCTTCCAATTCTTGCAAAATTTCAGCAACAGATTGGTAGCGTTGTCTAAAGTCGAAGCGCACCATCTTGGTTAAAATCTTTTTGAGATTGTTGCTAACTTGTAGCGCAGGGCGATCGGGCGTCGAGTAATCCCAGACAATTTCACAAGTTTGGGGGTCTTGCGGCAGATTGGTCGGACGTTGGCCGGTGAGAGCTTGGATGGCGATGATTCCTACGGCGTAAATATCGTTGTAGGGTTGCGGGACAGATCGCGGATTGTATTGTTCGGCCGGCATATAACCGCTAGTGCCGATCGCCTGCGATGTTAATATTTCACCTGTAGAGTTTGCCGT
>JAYUGZ010000973.1:0-6902 GCA_043767465.1 Cyanobacteriota bacterium | reverse complement strand
GGCACTCAAGCAAAAATTTTGATTTACAACCAAGCTGTGGATTGGGTACTGACAGAACAGCGGTGTGACTTGGACAATCCCAATCTCAATCTTAAGTTGACAGAATTTGAAACAGAGGATTTGCGGTGCATTCTTACAGAAGCAGGGTTGTGCGTGGTGCAGTCGGGAGGGGAATGCACTCCTGTAGCGATGATTGAAGAACGATTGAAAGAAAATAACCGGGTTAAAGTATTACTGGAGAAAGCACACCAAGGGATTGGTGAGGATTTTCTGAGAAATGCTTTGGCGTCTTTTTATCTTCAGCCAGGTGGCAGTAAAGAAGGTTCTGTGGAGTTTGTACACAAGAGTTTTGGTGAATTTTTGTGTGCGGAACGATTGAAAGAAAGTCTGGAAAATTGGACAATACGCGAAGAAATAGGTGGAGGATTTAATACTAAAGAATCTCATATGAACTGGGAGATTTATGATTTGTTGGGTTATGGAGGATTAACAGAAGAAATTCTGGAATATTTGATTGGGCTGTTAACAACCCAATCTGGTGCAACAAAAAAAAATCAGTGCGTGCAGTTATTCCAACGTCTGGAAAATTTTTATATGCAGTGGTGTGATCAAAAGTTTATTAATGCGCCCCCGTCGGAAAATTGGCCTCAAAGGAAGATGTGTGAACTGCAAGAGCAATTAAAAAGGCAAGAATTGGGGTTGGTACAAATAGATACTTATGCTGGTTTGAATGTGATGATTTTGCTGTTTGAATTGCATCGTTACGGTCAGGACAGTGATAAATTAAAAAACAAAATGGTGTTTTATCCTTGCGGGAAACCTAATGCTGAAGGTAAGCTTGACGATCCAAGTCAGTTGTTCCGTATCATCGGTTATAGCTGTTGTGTTGGGTATGATGGCTTTCTCCAAACAGTTGGGAGATTCCTCAGTGGCGCAAATCTTAGTGGCGCAGACCTTAGTCGTGCAAACCTTAGTGGCGCAGACCTCAGCAACGTAGACCTTAGTCGTGCAAACCTCAGCGGCGCAAACCTCAGTCGCGCAAACCTCGGCGGCGCAGACCTCAGCGGCGCAGACCTCAGTCGCGCAATCCTCAGTGGCGCAAATCTTAGTGGCGCACACCTCAGCAACACAAACCTCAGCAACGCAAACCTCAGTGGCGCAAACCTCGGCGGCGCAGACCTCGGCGGCGCAGACCTCGGCAACGCAAACTTCAGCAACGCAAAGCTCTGGTGTCGCGATTTTGAATATATCCAATACGATGAAAATACAAAGTGGAAGAATATTAGAGGTTTGAATACAGCTATTCATGTACCAAAAGGGTTAAGCAAGCTGCTAACAGGGAAGTAGAAATATTTTTCCAGGCTTTGCGGATCATTTTTATGAACAGGCATCTTGCCTGTTCCACAAAGACAAAATTTTATTGTGGGGTGGGCCGAAGAGCCCGATCGCAAATAGCTTATCAACATACGAAGATCGATCGCCCTTAATTCTATCCAAAAGCGCGATCGACCTTAATTTATGCAGCCACAGGGCGGTTTTGCGATCGCAACAATTCCAAAGCCTGCTGTCTTACCCTACCTTCCATCACCTCTTTTTGCAAAGTAATAAAAGCCTCAAAATCTTCTAAACCGTACTTCGTCATCTGCAACTGCTGTCGCAACTGTTCTTCTGCCTCAACCGTTAAATAACCGCTTACCAAAGCTTTTCCGACAATTGTACTGATTAAAGTCATAGTCAATTCACCCTGAAGGCACGCACGTTAAAACAATGGAGTTGTATCACCAGACTAACTCCGCTTTTAGTTTGTTTCATAATTACCTTCAAATAGGTTAAATCTAACTTAAGGCTTACTTAAGCATAGTTATTTTTGATACTCGAAACTGTATCGAGTTTAACTGTAGAGTACGATTAAAGAGGTATATTTAGTATGTGTCTAACAACACCCGCCATTCCCTCACAGCAAAAGGAGGAACCAGCAAAGCAGTTTCTGGTTCACCTTTCACTGGCACACTCAACCGCAAAGGTCGATTACTTTCCAATTGTGTAATTATTGATTTAAAATCGTATTCTCCGACATTAGTCGGCAAATCCGACTCGCTCCAAATATCCTTTGCCTTGCCAATTTCGCGATCGCCCGCAGCAACTTGCAGCGGCACAGGGTGCTGCAATTGGGTTCCGGGAAACCCCACCAATCTCAGGTTGAAAGAGTTTACCACTCCCGACTGTACTCGCTTATACAAAACAACTTGCCACGCTTTATCATCGGTATCGCGCAGGCTTTGTACGGATCGGAACATTACTCTGTCTGCTGTTTCTGGATATTTGTGAATCGAGGCGAAGGCGGGCGGGCTAATAGCTAGGATTAGATACAAGCACAGGCTAATGATGGTTAAAGTTTTACGCCAACAATTATGGTTTTTCAAGTTACTATACCTCCGATTATTTACATTTACATGAGTTACGACATAAAAGGTTTCACGCGCGACTTATAGCGCAATAAGGTTCAGTCAAAAAGCTAACTTTTCCGCGCGCACATTAATTAATTTATAACTATCATAGTCTCGGCGATTGCTTCGCTAAGAGCTCGCAATGACATTTGTTTTAAATGAACCGTATTAATAGTCTGATTTATTTCCAATCGGTTTCGGCTTGGGATAGCACGTAGGCGGAAACATCGATAATTTGTTGTGCCGACAAACGAGATTTGTAAGCGGGCATAATACCTTTGCCGTTGGTTACTAGGTTGGAAATATTGGCGATGGAATCCATGCCGTATTTTTTTAAGGCTTTTTGTTTTAAGTTTTTGCCGCGCCTGATTATGTTGCCGCCGTTGATGTGACAGCCTGCACAGTTGGCGCTGAAGACTTCGGCTGGGGTTGCGGTTGCGGGAGTTGTTGCTGTATCTGCGATCGCTATTTGGGAATTAGTGGCAATTTCTGCAAATGCCAGTGTCAGTATTAATAGGATGAAGGTGAGGATTTTTTTAAATTGAGTTGACAAAATCATTAATTTACAGGTCAAGCAATAGTGTTTAAATTGATGATATCATTAAATACATATTTTGGATTAACTTAATACAAACATAACTCTTCAGTCGGTTTTAACCGACTTTAGCTATGAGGCAGGGGTTTAAACCCCTGCCGGACTGCGGTACTACGGCAGATCAAGCTAAACTGTTAACCAACAGTATTCGTGATTCAGTCTTCCCAATCGAAGGTGCGGGTAACTGCTTTTTTCCAAAACCGATATTTTTGCTCCCGAAGTGCGATCAACATTTGGGGTTCCCAAATACAATCCACCGCCCAATTATCCCGCAATTCGGCTAGTTTGCTCCAAAAACCCACCGCCAAACCAGCCGCATAAGCCGCGCCTAGTGCGGTAGTTTCCGCTACCACAGGCCGCACCACAGGCACTCCCAAAACATCGCTCTGAAACTGCATCAGCGTATGATTTCCCACCATGCCCCCGTCTACTTTTAAAGACAAAAGTTCGACGCCGGAATCTTGATTCATCGCATCCAATACTTCCCGCGTTTGCCAAGCTGTTGCTTCCAATACTGCGCGCGCAATATGTGCCTTAGTCGCGTAGCGAGTTAAACCTGCAATTACTCCCCGGGCGCTGTCTTGCCAATAGGGCGCGTAGAGTCCAGAAAAGGCGGGTACAATGTAAACTCCGCCGCTATCTTCGACGGTGTTTGCTAATGTTTCTACTTCCGCAGATGTGTTGATGATGCCCAAGTTGTCCCGCAGCCACTGGACTAATGCTCCGGCGATCGCAATACTACCTTCCAGAGCATACACAGCGGGCGATTCTCCGAGCTTGTAGGCGACTGTGGTCAGTAACCCGTGGTTTGAAGGGACGATCGCCTCACCAGTATTCAGCAGCATAAAACAGCCCGTACCGTAAGTATTTTTCGCCTCCCCAACATTGAAACAAGTTTGCCCAACCAAAGCGGCCTGCTGATCACCCAAAGCAGCAGCAATTGGAACATTATCTAACAATCCTTTTGCAGTGCCAAAAACGTGACTCGAAGGGCGGATTTCCGGCAACATCCGGCGGGGAATTCCCATGATTTCCAAAATTTCTGCATCCCAGTCAAGGGTTTGCAAATCCATCAGCATCGTGCGGCTGGCGTTGGTAACATCGGTAAGGTGCGCGCTTCCTGTCAAGTGCCAAATTAGAAAAGCATCGACATTGCCAAAAATCGCATCGCCTCGAATTGCTGCTTCCTGCAATCCTGCGATATTGTCCAGCATCCACTTGATTTTCGGCCCGCTAAAATAAGTTGCTAGTGGTAAACCGCAGCGCGATCGAAATCGATCTTTGCCGTCAACTTCTGCTAAGCTAGTACAAATTTGATGAGTGCGGGTATCTTGCCAGACAATCGCATTCCCGTAGGATTTTCCGGTGTTTTTGTCCCAAACAATTGTTGTTTCGCGCTGGTTGGTAATGCCGAGAGCAGCAATATCTTGCGGGTCAATATTGCCGATTTCTAGGGTATTTTTAATCACGCTTTGGGTGCGCTGCCAAATTTCATCGGGATTGTGTTCAACCCATCCCGGTTGTGGATAAATCTGCTGGTGTTCTTGTTGGTTGCTGCAAATTATCTGTCCCAGGCGATCGAATATGATAAATCTGGTGCTGGTGGTTCCTTGGTCGATCGCTGCTACGTATTTTTTTGACAAGTATTTAAAACCTTTTTGGTAATGATGATGGAGCTACCGCAGATGTCAGGCAGATTAACGGAGATAAACGCAGATAATTTTAAGATAGAAAGGCGAAGGAATGCTTTTCTGCTGCAACTCCTCGCCTCAAAAATAGCCGAATTCGTTGCGATGTCAGCTTCCGACAATCTCGCCCTCGATTTCACCGAATTCGATTTTAGTTCCCAAGGCCAAAGTCAGGGTATTTTCAGGTTCAACCATTTTTATGTCACCTTGACTGTCTGTGGCCCACCAAGAGCGATCGCCCAAATTGGTCAATCCCAATGATATCTCGTTTCGCGATCGAGAAATCACCGTAGCTATAACACCGTTAGACGCCGTAGCAGTCAAACTCGGGATGTCCGATGTCAATAGCTGAGTACCCGCACTCAGAGGAATCACTCGACTTCCTAATTTCAGGGAAAATTGATCGCTGGTGAAAGAATCTGCTGAAGATTTTGGTGATATAATACTAGGCGGAACTTGAGCAGAAGTTGCAGCGGGCAAATCAGAGTTTCCGACTGTAATTGTACAATTACCGATTCTCTTTTGGTCGCCCGATCGCAAATAACTCACTGCCCCGCTGTCAAAATTCTCGCAAACAATTTGACCCGCTGTCAATTTAAACCGCATTGCTAAGGGCGAAACATCAGGAATGCAGATAATAGACTTATTTTCATCGCTACCAAAAGTCACCGGTTCGGCACCAATAGTCAGAGTGCGATTTCCTCCCGTATCATAACTAATTACCAGCCAAGCTTTGTTAAACAAAGTTTCGGCTACAACTAGCATAATTCCAATCCAAAAGCCGATCGCACTACAGCCAGCTAAACGGCCCGCCGTCCCAGATAAACTATAAGCAAACAGAATAAACAAACAACCGCCCAAAACACCACCTACACCGCCGCCACCCAAGCCACGAAGCGCTCCTAAATTGGGAATTCGTTTGGAAAGTCCAAATCCCAACAAACTGCCAGCTATGCCCCAGCAAATCACTCGCAATATTTCGTTTTCGCCGTCGCCAATTCCGCTGAAAACACCTTCGGCGATCGCTCCAGAAATTGCCCCGGCAATTACACCAAACAATCCGCCATTTTTTAAAGATTGTTTGATTTGTGGCTTGCCTTTGATATAGTAATAATAGCCGAACATAATTGCCGTAGCAATTCCGCCGCCTACTAATCCAAACCAGCGACTTGTAGATAATACACTGTCAAAAACAGATTTTGAATTGTTGAGATCGTGCATGAAAGGTTCAGTGATCAGATTGCCGACGAAACCGCCGACTGCACCGCTAATCCCAAACTGCAAAGCTTTTTTAAGGGCTGATAGATTTCTGTTCACGGCGCACCTGGTTAAAAGTCAGACTCGAATTTAGCTACAGGCTCGAAAGTCACTATTTCCGATCCTCACCTCTGGCCTCTGTCTCCCGCACCTCTGGCCTCTGTCTCCCGCACCTCCCTTTCAGAGACAAGTCATTGAGCCTCGCGCCACTTCCCGCCACAAATTGCTCAAAGTGCGATCGCCCGGAACCCCTGCTGCTAGATAATTTTAGCTATTTTTTTGACTGTAAAATTTGCACTGCTCAGACCCAAGCTGGGGCCCAAATATGAAAAGGAATGTTACAAACTATTACAGTAACACTCAGAATGTGAACATAATGCCTCAAAATACTTGCGAGAGGTAGTTGTGTCACAGAAGCAATATCCTGACTAACTGCCCAACAGTCACTCGATCGCCACTTACGGATCTGCTGCAATCTCGATCGTAGATTAAAGATCGCATCAATCATTTGTGGTATTCTAAGCGACAGGCTCAGTGCAGGCACTAACAACAGCACCGGCGTGAAGAACGAGCGCCGTTAAACAACGAAGGCAGACACCCGCTAACAACTTCAACAGTTGCGAGCTGTGGAAAGTCCACCCTTCCCCGTCAAAGCTCCTGCCACCAGCGAAGCGAAAGGTACGGGATGAAAGCGCCCGAACGTCGCTAGTTCAGCGCGGAGCAGTTCGCAATTGCAAAATATCCAGCGGGTACACACAAGATGAGTATCGTCACCAAATCAATCGTCAACGCAGACGCTGAAGCTCGTTACCTGAGCCCAGGCGAACTGGACCGAATCAAAAGCTTCGTCACCTCTGGTGAACGCCGCGTCCGCATCGCCCAAATTTTGAGCGAATCCCGCGAACGTATCGTCAA
>JAYUGZ010000972.1:0-6910 GCA_043767465.1 Cyanobacteriota bacterium | reverse complement strand
GCTTCGATCGCCATTCCTAACAAATTGCGATCGATACTATAAGGGGAAGACTTCTTCACCGGCGACGGAATCCCGCATCTCTCACCGTAGGCGATCGTTTCTTCCCGGCTCATTTTCCACTCCCGCGCCGGTGCTAAAATCTTAATCTTGGGATTCAGTGCGCCGATCGACACATCGAACCGTACTTGGTCATTTCCCTTACCCGTACAACCGTGGGCGATCGCATCTGCACCGTATTTTTGGGCAGCTTCTACTAACAATTTAGCAATCAGCGGGCGGGCTAGTGCTGTAGAAAGCGGATACCGATTTTCGTAAAGTGCGTTAGCTTGAATTGCTGGAAACGCATAATCTGTGACAAATTCCTCGGTAGCATCGATTACCAACGATTCCGAAGCACCAGATGCCAAAGCTTTTTTGCGGATGGGTTCCAATTCGTCTCCCTGTCCCAAATCCGCCGCCAGAGTAATTACCTCTTCGACTCCCCACTCCTTCATTAGGTAAGGAATGCAGACGGAGGTATCGACTCCGCCGGAATATGCTAGCACAACTTTTTTAGCGCGACTCATTTGTATTTACATCCTGAATTTAACTTAATACGCTTGGGTTAAAACTGTTTATTGCCCGGATATCCCGCTAAATCCCCCTTAAGAAGAGGGACTTTGATCAATTTCTTGTCCCCCCCTTTTTAAGGGGGGTTAGGGGGGATCTGGCTTAACCCAACCGTATTGGAATTTAACCAACTTTGTATTATGCACCTAATTGCGATCGATTCTTGTGAGCAATCGTACAGATTTAGATATTCTTTTTTTGCTGAAGTTTGCTATTTCCCGGCCGAGTTGCTGCGAAAAATCTGCTACCGTGGGATACGGTAACTGTGGCGATGGGGAAAAGTTGTGTTTTTTAGTGTTGTGATTCCGACGTACAATCGTAAGCCGATTTTGGAAAAATGTCTACTGGCTCTGGAAAATCAGCAGTTTGGTAGTATTGTCACAGATTATGAGGTGATTGTAGTCGATGATGGCTCGACGGATGGGACGATCGAGTGGTTGAGCACCGATGCCGAGTTTTTGCCGCACGTGCGATCGATCGCCCAATCTCACCAAGGCCCAGCCGCCGCCCGGAATTTGGGCGTTGAAAATGCTCAGGGCGAGACAATTATTTTTATTGACAGCGATTTAGTCGTCACTCAGCATTTTTTGCAAGCACACGCAGATGCTTTGCTACAGGGTTACGAAGATACTGATGCGGTTTTTACTTACGGCAGCGTGATTAATACTTGCAACTTTGACAACCCTACCTCGGAACCCTACAAAATAACGGATTTTTCGGCGGCTTATTTTGCTACAGGAAATGTGGCCATTGCCCGCCACTGGCTGCTGGAAGCTGGACTTTTTGACAATCGTTTTCAACTGTATGGATGGGAAGATTTAGAATTGGGTGTCAGGTTAAAAAAATTAGGTTTAAAACTGATTAAATGTCCGCAGGCTGTAGGCTATCACTGGCATCCAGCTTTTAAATTAGACCAAATACCCGGCATGATTGACCGAGAAATTCAGCGCGGGAGAATGGGAGTTTTGTTTTATCAAAAACACCCAAGTTGGGAAGTAAAGCTAATGATTCAAATGACTGTTTTGCACCAAATACTGTGGGGAGTTTTGTCTTTGGGCGGGATGCTGAACGAGCGGACGATGACTCCTTTTTTGCAGTGGTTGATTAACCAAGGCAAGCCGCAGTTAGCTTTGGAAATAGCTCGGATTTTTCTGAATTGGTATAATGTCAAAGCCGTGTATGCTGCTTACGGTGAATTGCAGGCTGATACACAAGTTCCATAAATTAGCCCGATCGCCTATAGCGGTTCTCAAGCGTGGTGAGGTATGCCCGTAAGCCCATAGCCCATAGCCCATAGCCCATAGCCCATAGCCCAGTCATACCTCATGTTTCGCTCGAAAGGCTATAAACAACATATAAGATATTGTCAGAGCTTGTCAGGGCTTGTGTAGTTGCCGAAAGAGAGTAAGTAGATATACTGAGAAAACACAAGTCCGAGCAACCCGATAAATACAGGAAAAACTGGGTTTTAAACACTGTAAAAGTTTGACGTTTAATGAAAGTTGCCGATCGAGCAGGTGATTTGAGAAAGATCGGCTGTTTTTTAGATCGCCTGCGACAGTTTAATTAAAAAAAACAGCTTATGAACTTCTGATACAATTAATAAACATCTAAGGAGTGCGCTATTTTGGCGATCGGATGGTTACAGGGAGGCTGAGGGTCTGATTTATGCTACATAGCTGATAAAAGCTTCGCATACAGTCGCTGATTAACCACCAGCGCTCGAAAAACAAGATGCGGAACTGATTAAAACTTGTATTGCTCAAATCCGCGCCATAAATCAACATCTACCCAATATTTGCTGCTGCAAGCTAATAGTTCGATGTACAAACAGTTGTCGGCTTTGATGAGCTTTTAAATTGATTTAAAATAATACTTTGAGGGGTTTGTTGTGAATAAGTCTGACCAAAAACACGCAAAAATACAAACACGGGCATCGGAAAAGGAGAGTTTAAAACCCAACATTTTAATAGTTGATGACCACCCAGAAAGCTTACGGCTTTTATCCCATGTTTTGTCTAAGCGGGGATATAAAGTGCGGCCGACACGAAATGGTAAATTGGCTCTCAACTTTGCTCGCTCGACTCCACCGGATTTAATTTTGCTGGACATCATGATGCCCGGTATGGATGGCTACAAAATCTGCGAACTGCTAAAAGCTTGTCCGCAAACCAAAGATGTTCCGGTGATTTTTATCAGCTCTTTAAATGAAACGTTTGATAAAGTCAAAGGTTTGTCGCTGGGGGCAGTAGACTACATTACTAAACCGTTTGAAATAGAAGAAGTGGTGGCTCGCGTCGAAAATCAACTGCTGCTCAGTCGTCTTTCTAAGCAATTTATAGCACAAAATGCGCGGCTGGAAGCAGAAATAGAAGAACGCAAGCGGGTGGAAGTACAACTGCTAGAAAGTCAGCACTGGCTGTCGGCAGTAATTAAAATGAATCCTAATGTTTTGTACGTTTACGATGCGATCGAACAGCGGACTCTGTATCTCAATCGCGAAGTGTATACCGATATTGGCTACTCGCTGGCAGAAATACAGCAAATGCCAGCAGCATTTATTCCTAACTTAATACACCCGGACGATTTCCCAGCCTTCTCAGAACACATGAGCAGGATTGAGACAGCAAAAGACGGTGAAAGCTTTGAGCTTGAGTACCGAATTAAGCACAAAAATGGTGAATATCGCTGGTTTTTGAGCCGGGATACTGTGTTTGTCAGAACAGCGGATGGCAAACCTTGGAAAATCCTGGGAACTGCTACTGAAATTAGCGATCGCAAACAAGCAGAATTCGAGCTTAAAACAGCTTTAGCTGCTTTGGAACGCCAAATTAAGCAAAGATTTCTGCTAGAAACAATTAGTCTGGAAATTCGCTACAGCTTAAAGCAGGAGCAAGTTTTTCAAACAGCGGCGGCCCAAATCGGTAGAGTCTTTAATGCCGACTGCTGCTTGATTCATACCTATACAGAACACCCAGTTCCCCGTATTCCTTGTGTGGCTAAGTACCGAAAATTAGAATCAGAATCTATTCTAGATGTAGAAATTCCCGTGCAGGGCAATCCTCACGCTCAGTTTGTATTGTCCCAAGATAAAGCTGTAATTTGTGACGATGTTTTTGCCGAACCGCTGCTAGAAAGTGTCAGAGATTTGTGCGGTCAAGTAGGTGTGAAGTCGATGATGGTCGTGCGCACTTCCTACCAGGGAAAAGCCAACGGAATGATCTGCTTGCACCAGTACGATCGCCGCCACTGGACGGAAGATGAGATCAGATTATTGAAAACTGTGGCCGCACAAATGGGAATTGCGATCGCTCAAGCCAATCTTCTCGAACAAGATAAACAGCAGCGACTTAAAGTTCAACAAAGCGAAGCTAGTCTCGCAGCAGCCCAGAAAATTGCCCGCATCGGCAGTTGGGAATACGATCTCCTCACAAATAAAATTACTTGGTCAGAAGAAGTATTCCGCATTTTTGGTGTTGACTCAACCGCACCTGAACCGACATCTGTCGAACTGTTACAGATGTATCATCCCGACGACAGAGACTTGTTCCAACAAACAGTCAGCCTCGCTATCTTACAAGGAACTTCCTACAAACAAGAGTTCCGAATTTTAGATATGGGAGGTCAAATTCGCTATCTGGAAACAAGGGGAGAAGCTGTTTTTAATGAAACCGGGGAAGTAATTAAACTGTTTGGAACCATCATGGATATCACCGATCGCAAACAAGCAGAATTAGCTCTAAGGGTGAGCGAAGAACGTTTCTATCTGGCATTTGAAGGAAGTTCGATGGGATTGTGGGATTGGAATCTTGCTACGGGAGAAGTCTATTTTAATTCGCGGTGGAAGACGATGCTGGGATATGAAGTAGAGGAGGTAGAAAATAGTTTCCCAGCGTGGGAAAGACTGGTACATCCAGAGGATTTGCCGTCAGCTAAAGCAGCGCTAAATGCTCACTTGCAAAACAAAATACCGACTTACGAAGTGGAATTTCGGATGCTGACAAAATCCGGCGAGTGGAAGTGGATTTTGGCTCAAGCTAAGGTGATGGAACGCGATGATGCTGGAAATCCTTTGCGGATGACTGGTACGCACATCGATATTAGCGATCGCAAACAAGCCCAATCAGCTTTGCAATTTAGCGAACAGCGAGAACGAGAAAAAGCCCAACAGTTAGAACAAACTCTGGAAGATTTAAAAAATGCTCAATCCCAGCTCATTCAAGCCGCAAAAATGTCAAGTATCGGGCAAATGGTAGCGGGAGTTGCCCACGAAATTAATAACCCCGTCAGCTTCATCTACGGCAATATTATTCCCGCCGCGCAGTACGCTCGCGATTTGGTAAAATTGATCCAACTTTATCAGCAACAATATCCCGAACCAGTTCCCGAAATTGCCGAAGAATTGGCCGAGGTCGAAGTAGATTTTATCGCTGAGGATTTTCCGAAAATCATGGCTTCAATGCAAGCAGGTGCTAACCGAATTAAGCAGATCGTGTTGTCTTTGCGAAACTTTTCGCGACTCGACGAAAAAGAGCGCAAAGTAATCGACATTCATGAAGGGATAGAGAGCAGTTTGGTGATTTTGCAGCACCGATTGCAGGATCAGCCAAAACGTCGGGAAATTCAAGTTATTAAAAATTACGGCGCACTGCCAAAAGTCGAGTGTTATCCGGCTCAATTAAACCAGGTATTTATGAATTTGCTGTTGAATGCGATCGATGCTGTGGAAGAGTCATTAGTCATCAGTCATTCGTCATTAGCAAACAATATTCCAACAGTTACCCATGATTCTGGGCAAATGTTTGAAAAACATCCTCAGATTCAGATTAGCACTGAAATAAATAGGGACAATCTAGTTGTTGTTCGCATTGCTGACAATGGGCCAGGTATCAATGCTGAAGTTCAGTCAAGGATGTTTGACCCGTTTTTTACTACGAAACCGATCGGTAGCGGCACTGGTTTGGGATTGTCGATCGGCTACCAGATTGTGAAAGACGCCCACGGCGGTAACTTGAGGTGTCATTCAGAAGTTGGCCGGGGAACAGAATTTGCGATCGAACTGCCGATTTCGCAGAAGTTAAGTTAAAAGGAGGAAGTTCGGCAACGGATTTTGTAGCGGATGTAACGGATGTTCGGCAACGGATTTTGTAACGGATGTAACGGATAGAAGGAGGTTCGGCAGCGGATTTTGTAACGGATTTAACGGATGTAACGGATAGAAGGTTTACATACTCCTCGCGCCGCTTGATATCTGCATCTATTTCTTGTTGATTGTCCAAGTAGTTTTACTCCAAATACGCCTTGATGTGATATAATTAAAAGTTACTTTTTTCTCGACCTGATGTTGCATTCTTGCTGTGACGAGCGAATATTGCAGTTGTTCTCTAGCAAACTCTGTCAACTTAAGTCTGTAGCATTTACCACATTTTAACTGAATTATGACTGACTCAATTCGCTTCCTGATGTGCGCTCCCGACCACTACGATGTGGATTACGTGATTAACCCCTGGATGGAGGGCAATGTCCACAAATCATCGCGCGATCGCGCCGTGGAACAGTGGGAAAAACTCTATCACGTCCTCAAAGACAACGCCATTGTAGACCTGGTGCAGCCCGAAAAAGGCTGGCCGGATATGGTGTTCACCGCCAACGCAGGCTTACTTTTAGGTAATACCTTTGTCCTCAGCCGTTTCTATCACAAGGAACGCCAAGGCGAAGAACCCTATTTCAAAGCATGGTTTGAAAGCAAAGGTTTCACCGTGCACGAACTCCCCAAAGACTTGCCATTTGAGGGTGCAGGTGACGCTTTGCTCGATCGCGAAGGACGCTGGTTGTGGGCAGGATACGGCTTCCGTTCCGAACTCGACTCGCACCCATTACTAGCAAACTGGCTGAACATTGAAGTGCTGTCGCTGCGTTTAGTAGACGAACGTTTCTATCACTTAGACACCTGTTTTTGTCCGCTCACAGGCGGCTATTTGCTCTACTATCCAGCAGCATTTGACTCCTACTCGAACCGCTTAATTGAAATGCGAGTTGCGCCGGAAAAACGCATCGCCATTGAAGAAGCAGATGCGGCAAATTTTGCTTGCAATGCTGTCAATATTGACAAAGTTGTGGTAATGAATAAGGTCAGCGAAGGATTGAAAACGCGCATCACCCAAGCTGGATTCAAAGTCATTGAAACGCCGATGAGCGAATTTCTGAAAGCGGGCGGCGCGTGCAAGTGTTTGACGCTGCGGGTGAATGAACCTGTGCAAGAAGATCGATCGGCAAACGTGATGGTAGAAAGCCGCACAAT